>JANTGI010000005.1 GCA_024762995.1 Saprospiraceae bacterium
TCCATGGTCATCCCTTTGTCCTCCTTGAGCAACAACTTCGTATTCGAATTTCTCAATAGGCTCTACATCATTTAATTCAATTTTCATTCTTCTTTTTCTGATTTAAACCAATTGAAATAGTTTTGAGTTCCTTTTTTTTCTTATTACAGCGAACTATGTTATAGAAACAACTATTCATTATCCCTATTGTGCTTTTTTCTTGGCCATATCCAAAGAATACCGCCCATCAGCGATGGTATTCTTTGGTCATATTCTACTCTGAGATATCTATTTTGGGCAGTAGATATCATAAATTGAGTATTCAAATTAGCATTTAGTTACACCAAAATTAGTCAACTAAAGCGAAGTTATTAATTATTTTTTTAATCTACAACTTTTCCTTCCCAAAAACCAAAATTTTCAGGAAATTCGCCAACTTTCGCTTTGTTTATCGCTTTATTATAAAAACACATACAAATTTACAATATTTATAAAAGGTTAGTAATCTATTACAAAAGCGTTTACAAACGTTTATATACGTTTACATACGTAAGTAAACGTTTATTATACGAATAAATCCGGGCAGTCCCCCCACCTTTGCACCAATCGTTGGTTCGGCAATCGAATCACAATCTTTAACTTTCAAAATTTTGAATGATGAACAACTTACGCAATCATGTACTTCTCATTGGTAATTTAGGTGCAGACGTAGAATTGACTAAATTTGAAACCGGCAACCACAAAGCACGAGTAAGCCTGGCAACAAGCGAAAGCTACAAAAAAAATGACGAATGGGTCAAAGAAACCCAATGGCACAGACTCGTTGCTTGGGGTAAGAATGCGGAGCGACTAGCAGCTTCCGCCAAAAAAGGCAGCGAAGTAGCCATACAAGGAAAGCTCAAGTACAGAACATTTGAAGACAAAAATGGTCAAACCCGCGAAGTGACTGAAATAGTCATCAATGAATTTATGGTCACCGGTGGTCGTAAAGTAAAGGAAGATGTCCAAGAAGAAGAAACCAGGCCCTTCTAAAACTAGAACACTTCCGGAATACATACATAAATTGGTAACTGTTTAGGTATCCCTGTTTTTAGGCAGAAAATAGTCATTTTTGCGTATGTTGCAGCACAATTTTTTGAAGCGTAGCCGGGCTACGTGAGAAAAATTGGGCAAAAACAGGCGCAAAAAGGGCATTTTATGGCAAAAACCTGCGGGTACCTAAATAGTTACATAAATTGTACATTTCGTAGGGTGCATCCTGAAAGAAACCCTAGCGAATTGGTCAGACAAACATGTAAATTGGACAAAATTGGGTTCCATTGAAAGGGTACTCAATTTTGGTCAAAGAAAAAGCGGTCACAATGCTGGGCATTGTGACCGCTTTTTTTGACTTAAATTTGATTGGACGGACTTTGAAGTTGGTTCTCATGATCAAGGCAAAAATCGGACTTTAGCAGACAAATTCATAATCCTTTGGCCCCTGCCTGCAGCCGGCAAACTTAATGTTTTACCAACACCACAAAGTCAAGAATGAGCAACCCCGTTATACCGTTACACCGCTGTACCGTTACTCCGTTAAACCGATACTCCGCTGTACCGAAACTTTAGTAACTTACCTCAATAAAGTAACATTCCCCTTAATCACCTCCTTGTTGCCATTCGGTGCTATCAACTCAATCAGATACGGATACACATCAGATGGCATATCTTTATCTTTAAACGTACCATCCCAACCTTTGAAGCCACTAGTCCCTTCATAAACCAGTTGCCCCCAACGGTTAAAAATTTGCATTTTGGCAAATTCATAGCCTTCTAAAATAGCCGGCCGGAAAGTTTCATTAATACCATCACCATTTGGAGTAAAAGCATTGGGTATTTCATAAGTAACCGGAAGCACCACAATAGATATTGTCGCCGGATATTCACAACCATCCGGTGTAATCAAAGTCGCCACAAAATCATCAACCGGTCCGTCTGTTGATTTAATAACTAAATCTGCTCTAGTTCCTGCAATCTCCTCGCCATTTCTAGCCCATTTAAAAGTAGGGTTTGATAATGTCGGATCAACATTCGCATGTAACTTAATCAACTCACCGGCAAATACCGTATCCTTTTCTGCTGTCAAAGTAACCGTATAATCTTGATAAACAACAACGTTCTTAGAAATAGCCAACACACAGCCATCTCCAAACGTGTACGTCACGGAATAGGTCGTAGCCACACTCGGCTCCACGTCAATACTAGGACTATTGACATTACCGGGCATCCATACAAAATCTCCGTTTCCATTGGTCACAGCCGTCAAGGTGATGGGATAACCGGGACAAACACCATCAGGGCCATCGATAGCCAATTCATCTTTTGCGACATTGACCGTAATCATCTGCGTATTTTCGCAAGAGCCGTTTGATGTAACAACGGTATAGGTGGTTGTTTGAGTTGGCGTTACAGTAGGTTGGGCATCGGTCACGGTTCCAAAACTCGAATCATCAGCGGTCCACGTATAGGAAAAAGCCGAATTCGGACTCTCATTTAAAGTAATAGATTCACCCATGCACAAATTATTATCTGCCGGAAACTGTACACTTGGCTGATCAATAACCATGATAGTCGCACTCTCCGAAGAAGGACAGTTGGCATCCTTAATGGAGACACTATATGTTGTCGTACCCATCGGGGTAGCCACAGGATTCTCGCATTCGCTACAGGAAAGCCCCTCCGCCGGAGTCCATATAAAATTGGAGCCTTGCGGAGAAGAAGCCACTAACTGAACCGGGTCGCCCGCACAAATAGTGTCTTTGTCCTGCGTAACAGTAATATCGGCAGGATGGTCAACATTTAAGGTTATACTAGATGAATCAAGACAAGCCCCAACCTGAGTCGTCCGCGTATAAGTTATCGTATCTTTCGTAATAACCACTAAATTAAACTTATTGGGGTCAGATATAATACTTGTAACAGGTGACCAACTATGAGTAATGCCCAAATATGCCGCCTGATCATAATTTTCTGAAAAGATGGAAACAGTATCTCCCGGACAGAATGGATCTTTATAAGGTATGCCTTCTAACGCCAAGTCCGGCATCGAGTCAACTTGAATGAAAGTGGAATCATACAAAGTACATTGTCCAACAACCAAAGTCGCAACATATAAACCGGATACCGCCGGCTTTGCTGTAACTACCGTATCCGTCAAACCATTTAGGCTTCCATCACTGGAAGACCACGTGAGCCCCATTCCTGAAGTAGATGTTTGTGCAAACAATAAAGTAGAATCCGGTGCACATAAGAAAATGGTATCCGCCGAATTCATATCAGGCAAGGTCACCACATTCAATGCTGCCGGAATCGTAGTCACCGATACGGTTTGCTGGGCATTACAATATCCATTCGCACTTGTTGTTGTAAGTGTATAAATCGTCGTTGGATCTGTAGGCGTGGCGGTGGGAGCAGATATTGTAGCGTCGTCTAAGGTATTGGATGGATTCCAAGAATAGACCGAAGTAGAGACCAACGGAGACGCAAGTTGAACACTATGCCCCAAACAGATGGACGTATCCACAATCAAAGTCGGCTCAAACAGCGTATCCACAGTGATTGAAACCGTATCTTTTGCAATACAGCCCGCCTCTTCAATTTGGACGACATAATCTGTCGAAAAAGTAGGTGCTGCGGACGGACTTTTAATAGATGGATCACTCAAGCCTATATTGGGACTCCAAGTATAAGTAGGATTCAGCACCGTCGGAAGCGCATTCAATGTAACGGTATCTCCGACGCAAATCTCCCCATCAGATACAAGCCCCGATACGGAGACATTATGTACTTCCAAATACACAGAATCCATATCGGTACAGATTCCCGCACTGCCCGTCACATAGACCCAACCACTCATATTGGGGTCGGCATGCGGATCCGCTATATTAGGATCATCCATGATGTTGGCAGGAGTCCAAGAATAGGTCGCCGCTCCGGTAGCACTTAACCGAATACCATCCTGAATACAAACATCTAAAGTATCTCCTAAGATCGAAGCATGAACATCAATATTATCTTTTAGATCAATTGAAATATCGTCAAAAATGACTTCTCCACAGCCAAAATTATTGGAAAGAGAAATGACAATCGTTTCCGTTGGCTCAACAATATTATCATCAATAATAGAAATTGGAAAAGAATATTTTGTTTGAGTAGGAGAAAAAGTAAGGGTCGCAGGTATATTCAAGATATAATCCGTACCATTAATGGCCGTCCCCAATACATTAACCGAATAAGTAATTGTATCTGTTACTTCTCCATCTAATTCAATCACCAATATATCATCTACCGATGTACAACTTTCAACAAGATAGTCTAGGCCGGATTTAAACTCCACAGCAATCTCCGGAGAACCTGCTTTAATTTCAGAGATAAAAACACCGGAATCATATGCAGAATCCCCACGATCCGCGATAGCTAATTTAAGCTTGTAATGATTACAAGGGGTGACATTTATTTGAGCTGTTAGACTTTTCTTTATGCCCAGCGAATCGGATGTCAACCCATCATATTGAACACTTTCCCCAATGTCATTATTTCGAAAATACGCCCAGTTATCGATATGATTGACGCTATTGATTTGCACAGGGGTATTGGTATTCGGTAAGACGGCAATATTTTCCTGATTGTTTAATTGGGGGACACCCGTAATCCCCGGCCCGGATACCAAAAAGGCAAAAATATCATTAAAAGAACTATTGACAAATTCCTTGTACTCTTCTGAACCAAAGATATATTCAAAGGTCAATTTATCAGAATAGGCATAGACATCTAACTCTACGACACAGGCATCTTCCGAAAAATTCCCATCACCAAGCATAAAGGACAACGAATCAAGATCCGCATCACCGGCAGTCGAATTACTTGTACTTGTAAAACCCGAATCATTTGGGCCAATAGCATTTAATGCACTACCGGTGGTAAGCAACAAGCCTTTTTTGATACCCAAACCTGTGTTATCACTCGCCGTAAAACTACCATAAGCTCCATTTTCACAGATAATCGTATCAATGGTTGTGGTCGCATAAGGCGTATTAAGATAGTCTATAATAACACTTGTATCGGCTTGATCATCCACTGCAATCACCTCACTCTGCGGGCACACATCCTGAGTCGCCTGCCAAATAGCCTTGAAACCTTCAAATTCAACATCAGAATCAGAAATAAACTGAATCGTGACGCAGCCGCTTGTGGCATACACTTGGTAGCAGACCCCACCATCATTAGGATTTCCGACCAAATCACTTCCACCTAAATCCGTTAATACAGGGGACAGCGTATCAGGACCATCATAAATGATTAATTGGTCCTGTCCTCCACCCAACGCTTCATCGGATTCCAGATTATAATATTCTAAGGCAAGAGAAATACATTGATGAAAATCTGTCGGACAAATGGTGAATACATGGTTTTCCGAAGGACCATAATCTCCCGTTGGACCACCCGTGTCATACAAAACACCGTAAGATGCATCCGAACCCCCTTGATCAATAGTTACCTCTGGAGATTTCTCTTGAATACATAGCTTGAAAGTACCGGAGTTAGGTGCTCCCGGTGAGTAATCACCTACTCTTAAAAAATAAGTTAGCCCGGCAGTCAATCCATCTATCTTAATGGTCGCTGTAGAATCTCCCAAAGAAGCCTCCACGCAATCCATAATAATTAGCTCATCAAACAGGCAAAATCCCCGATACAATACCAGTTGCGGCGTGTTGAGCGGTGTTGAGCCACTACCGTCATCCGCACCGGTTACGGTGATTTCATAATCGGTAATGGAGGCATCCGCTGTAAACTGAAACCACACATCCCTCGGAGAATTAGAACTGGAAAGGCAAGTGGGTAGATTAGTAAAAGTCCCTATGTCTGAAGGAGTTGCGTTGACATTTGTAAAAAATTCATTGCCGGGACAATAGGGCGCAGTGCCTAAATCAATAATTCCATTACAATCATCATTGACAGGTGCTTGCGCAAAAAGCGTAATGGAAAAAAATAAAAGAGTAAAGGTTAAGAGTTTGTTCATCAGTCTTTTTTTGGATGAGCAGCAAAAAATGCAATAAAAAATGGTCACTATTCAGATCGCCCCGTTTTAATCAAAAAATAAGCATAAAAAAGGCCTTTCACGACAAAAACCTGCGACTACCTTGACCGCCACAAAAAATGGCGTAAACTATAAAAGCCCTTCTTTGTACGCCAACCGGCTAGTAATGATTTATTTGAGTTCGTTTTTCCTGCAGAATAGATTAAAAATCCTAGTCAATAGACCGTTTTAAATACTTTTCAGCAACAAAAAAAATGGTTTCAAATATTTACCCAACTTCTCTGACAGGGCTTCCTAGTATCAAAAGTACTAATATATTTTTAACTATGGCCCATTAGCCGAATGAATTTTTATGTTTTGCTTGTAATTTAGCAGAATCTTGTGCTTTTACCGCAATATGAATTATCGGTTGCTACCAAAAATTAGTTAAAACCTGTACCTTTGCTCCTAAACTCCTTGGGTTATGCAACCACTCATACATGTTAAGCTATTTTCCGGCAAATCTACCCATTACCTTGCGGAAAACATTGCGGATTACTTCGGCCAAGATTTGGGTAACCAAAGTCTGAATTTATTTAGTGATGGGGAGATGCAGCCCGTTTTGAATGAGTCCGTTCGTGGTGCCTATGTTTTCTTTATTCAATCTACTTTTGCGCCAGCGGAAAATCTCTTAGAATTACTATTAATGATCGATGCCGCCAAAAGGGCTTCTGCCGGCTACATTACGGCGGTTATCCCTTACTTTGGCTATGCCCGGCAAGACCGCAAGGATAAACCTAGAGTCCCAATCTCAGCTAAGTTAATCGCCAACTTAATTCAAGCAGCCGGAGCGAATCGCATCATGACAATGGATTTTCATGCCGACCAAATCCAAGGCTTCTTTGACATTCCGGTGGATCACCTAAAGAGTCAGGCAATCTTTCTTCCGTACTTGGCTACGATGGACTTATCCAATACGGTTTTTGCTTCACCAGATGCGGGCAGTGTAAAAAGAGCCAGATATTATGCCCGATATTTCCATACGGAGTTGGCTATTTGCGACAAGCATCGAGAAAAGGCCAACGAGGTCGCCGCAATGCAAGTAATCGGAGAAGTAAAGGGCAAGGATGTTATTATTATTGATGACTTAGTTGATACCGCCGGGACTTTAACCAAGGCCGCCCAAGCCTTTTTGGACAAAGGAGCAAAAAGTGTGCAGGCCATGTGTACTCATGCAGTCCTTTCGGGAAATGCCTATGAAATTATTGAAAAATCAGCCCTTTCCAAGTTAATTGTCACCGACACCATCCCCAAACGCCAAGACTCCGACAAAATACTGCGATTGTCTTGCGCCAAATTATTCTCCAAAGCCATTCGAAATACCCATGAGCATCGCTCTATTTCCGCATTATTTAATGGAGAATAAACCAATTTAGCCTTTTTTTTCTGTTTTTTCCTTTATTTAAAAGAAAAAATAAGTTTTTCCCCCCTTTTTTTTGAATAAAACGGTATCTTTGCATCCCCAAACGAAATTGGGAAAAGGAAAATAATCAAGTTTTATGGATACTGTTCAATTAAGTGCTCAAAAGAAAGCGGCTTCAGGAAAGAAAGCGGCAAAAGCAACTAGAGCTGCAGGGTTGATTCCTGCGATTATTTATGGTGGAGGGCAAGAAACCCAAATAGCAGTGAAGCACAATGATGTCAAATCACTCATTTTTACCAATGACTTTCATATTGCAAACATAACCGTGGATGGAGACACGCATCGTTGCTTTGTTAAAGAAGTTCAGATGCATCCGGTTACTGATGAAATCATGCATATTGATTTTATTCGCTTGAGCGATAATGTTCCTGTTAAGATTTCTCTACCTATCAAATTTACAGGAAATCCGGTTGGGGTAAAAGACGGTGGTTCTTTCTTGCAACAAGTCAGAAAAATCAGAATTAAAGCTTTACCCAAAAATATCATCCCTCATTTAACGGTTGATATCTCAAACTTGGGGCTTGGTCAAGCCATTAAAGTAAAAGACTTACAATTAGAAGAAGGTGTGGAAGTACTTGAAGAACCGGCCACACCAATCGGACAAGTCATTGTACCTAGAGCGCTTAAGAGCGTAATGGGTGAAGCGGAAGAAGGAGCAGAAGAAGGTGAAAATGCAGAAGCCGCTGCCGAGTAAATAGAAAACATTATTGGTATCTACCAATACTAAAAAAAGCCAACTTCATAGTTGGCTTTTTTTTTATTCTCACTACAAAAAAGTGCTCCATCACTAAAAAACCCCTTCCAAACAAATTGGAAAGGGTTTTATTTTAGCATACAGCTGGTGCACGCCTTTTATTTCCGAAAGGAGTCGCCTACATCATTCCTGGCATACCTCCCGGCATTCCTCCACCCATTGGTGGCATTGCAGGTCCGGCAGGTTCAGGCTTATCATTAATGACACACTCTGTAGTCAAAACCATTCCGGCAATAGACGCTGCATTTTCCAGCGCAACCCTAGTAACTTTCGTCGGATCAATCACACCGGCTTTCTTCAAATCTTCAAACTTTCCAATTCGCGCATTATAACCCATGTCACCACGGCTATTCTTGACTCTTTGGAAGATGACAGAACCTTCGACACCGGCATTTTCAGCAATCGTTCTGACAGGTGCTTCTAAAGCCTTCTTGACGATTTGAATACCGATACCTTCATCTTCATTGACACCTTTCAGGTTGTTTAACGAAGAAATCGCTCTAACAAGAACGGTACCACCACCGGCTACGATGCCTTCTTCGACCGCCGCTCTTGTCGCATGAAGCGCATCATCTACACGATCCTTCTTTTCTTTCATTTCTACTTCAGTGGGTGCTCCAATATAAAGAACAGCAACTCCACCGGCCAATTTAGCCAATCTTTCTTGCAACTTCTCCTTGTCATAATCCGAAGTAGTTGTTTCGATTTGTTGTCTTATTTGTTTGATTCGGGCATTGATGGCATCTTGATCTCCTTTACCATTCACGATAGTCGTATTATCTTTGTCAATTTCAATCTTTTCGGCAGAGCCTAAGTGACTTAACTCAACAGTAGCCAACTTAAATCCACGCTCTTCAGAAATGACCGTTCCACCCGTAAGAATCGCAATATCTTCTAGCATTGCTTTTCGACGGTCACCAAATCCCGGTGCTTTTACCGCCGCAATTTTTAGATTAGCTCTTAGTCTATTGACTACCAATACACCCAAAGCTTGACTTTCGACATCTTCCGCAATGATTAACAAAGCACGTCCTTGACCGGCAGTTTGCTCCAAAATCGGAACCAAGTCTTGCATATTTGCAATCTTCTGGTCGGTAATCAAAATGTACGGATTATCATATTCCGTCTTCATCGAATCCACATTCGTAATAAAATAGGGAGACAAATATCCACGGTCAAATTGCATTCCAAGTACTTCTTCGACGTAAGTCTCGGTACCCTTAGCTTCTTCGACTGTAATAACACCGTCTTTACCCACGGACTTCATCGCATCCGCAATTAAAGAACCAACGGTCTCATCATTATTTGCAGAGATTGCAGCCACCTGTTTGATTCGATTGATATCTTCTCCAATGGTTTCACTGGTATCCAGCAAAAATTGAATGACCTTAGCGGTTGCCTTATCAATACCGCGCTTCAAATCCATAGGATTAGCTCCGGCGGTCACATTTTTCATACCGGCAGTAATAAGTGCTTGCGCCAAAATGGTTGCAGTAGTGGTTCCATCACCGGCCAAGTCATTTGTCTTAGAAGCGACTTCTTTGACCATTTGGGCCCCCAAATTCTCAATGGGATTTTCTAGTTCAATTTCTTTTGCGACAGAAACGCCGTCTTTTGTTATTGTCGGAGCGCCAAAACTTTTTTGAATGACTACATTACGCCCTTTAGGGCCGAGAGTAACTTTCACGGCATTAGCTAATGCATCAATACCATCTTTAAGTTTTTGTCTAGCTTCCGTATCAAAGGTGATTTCCTTTGCCATAGTTTTTAGATTTTTAGTTTTAAGTATTCAGCATGATTATGCCAAATATTTCAGTTTAAGTTTTGGGTTAAAGGACAAGAAGTACATCGTCTTCTCGCATGATGATAAAAATCTCGCCATCCAGCTCAAGTTCTTGACCGGCAAATTTGCCGTAAATGACAGTTTCGCCTACTTTTAACGAAAGTTTTTTGCCGTCTTTACCTGGACCGACAGCGACTATTTCTCCTCTATTGGGTTTTTCTTTGACAGTGTCGGGTATGATAATTCCTCCTTTAGTGGTTTCTTCAGCTTGATGAGGCTTTACCAAAATTCGATCATTAACTGGCTTCATAGAAGTTTTGTTTAATTTGATTAAAAAATTGTAGGATGTAAGGTATGCAAATCCACCAACAAAACACACAACTGTCAGCAAATCACTGCAACCCCAACAAAAGTAACATCATATCCCGTGCCAAGCCAAAATCAATGACATTATTTCAGCTTTTTTGACAATCCGGGATAAATGACGGTTTTTTAACAGACACTTTGACCGAAAGTTTTTTCTATACTCAAATGAAAATGATTTGAGAATTATCTAATGGCAAATTTGGCTAACCAATTTTGCCTACGTATAGCAAGTTTATGTGCCGTATCTACGGCACTCGTTGTCCTGGCACAATCTAAATAGGTACAAAAAAAAACCTACTCGAAATGCATCGAGTAGGTCTAGTTTTTTTATGACCGGAGTTTATTGGTTCGGCAACACGATATTGTCTACGGCTCCGGGAGCGGTTGTGCTAACGGTTAGTGCGGTAATAATACAAAGCACAAAAAGACCGATGGCAAGATACCAAGTCGCTTTTTCAATAAAATCAGCCGATTTAGCTGCTCCAAAAACTTGGTTGGCGCTATTGCCCCCAAAAGTAGAGTCTATGCCCCCTCCTTTTGGGTTTTGTACCAAAACGGCAATGGTCAAAAGAATGGCATCTAAGGCAGTCAAAATGGTTAGAAGCGTCGTCATATCGCTATTTTTTTCTTAATTACGTCCAAATCAGGGCTTTAGTTACCCCTTTTTTGTCAATTTATCAATTTGGTCTGCAAAGTACGCCTTTTTTTTCGGAAATTTCAAAGAAAGTTTTAAGTAAATATCAATGGCGTGGTCTTTTTTACCTTGTTGAGCCATAATTTTGGCTAAAGTCTCCGAAATAATCTCCTCATCTTTGGCTACACTCTTGGCGGCAAGTTGGGCCGCCACTTGTTCGGTTTGTTTTTCTTCTTTGGGTTTCTTTGCTTCCGGCCGGGTAGCCGGCCCTTTTTCCGGCAACGGACTAATCGGGATGATGGGCTCCGTATTTTCTAAAGGCTTGGTTCTAGTTGCATTCCAACTCGAAAAAGACGTCTTGGGCAGTGGCGGATGCTGATCTTCCGATTTAAGACGAAATTTGGGGGAAATAGGCTTGAGCGTAGTGCGACGAATCACCGACTGCTCCGATGATGCCGCCGGCAAACCGTTCCTATATATTTGAAACAAATAGGCTCGATCAGGCACATACATGGATGTCGTCTCCAACCAGTCCTTTTCCAAGGGATGCCCTTCTTCCTTCGCTTTCAAAAGCGCCATCACACGAAATAAACTACAATACGGATACGTAATCAGCAAAGCCTTCATATCTTCGATATTGGACTGGGCTAAGGTGTGCGCATTGATTAGATACTGATTGGTCATTTTCCGTGTATTGGAATTTTCGTATTCGGCAAGTTACCACTTTTCGGCGAAAGCCGCATTAAAAATATCTTCGACCAACTGCTTAGTCAAGGATTCATGGAGTTTTTCTTGGACATCCAGCAGATTTTCATCCGCATTAAACTCTTCTTGTTGCTTGAAGTCCCTACTCCACCCCACTTGTTCATCCGGCTCGTAGGCATAGGTTATATTTACCGTAAGGTTAAGTTGATTCAAACCGGATTGTTGGTTGGCTTGCGGTGCTTTGGACTGTACGCGATAGTCTTGGATGCTTCCGCTAAAAACGATGTCTGCATTTTCATCATCCGTATAAGTCAGGCGAGTATTATTTCTAATTTTATTTCTCAGCCTTTCGGCAAAATCTTCTGCCAATCCCGGTACGACTTGGTTGGCTTTATTTTCGATGTCCAACACCGTAAAAGTCTTGGCTTCTACGGGAACCGAAATCCCTTTTAGAGAATAGCATCCGTTCAGGACTACAAATGAAAAAAAGATAATGACAAATCGCATAGCAAAAATTATTTGAGTTTTGGCCTACCGCTGACATAACGATTTATTCGCCTTCATGTTTTTTGGAAGCTACTGCCTTGCGGAAAATTGGGGGCTAATATCCTATTTTACGCTCTTTTTGCGCAAGCGAATTTTTCAAATCGACCATTCTGATCGCCGTCACCGCTGCTTCTACACCCTTATTGCCATATTTACCGCCGGCTCGATCTAAGGCTTGCTGGTGATTATTGGGAGTGAGTACACCAAAAATAACAGGGATTCCCGTCTGAACAGACAACATGGTGATGCCATTGGCAACGGCATGGTTGATATACTCGTTGTGGCTGGTCTCTCCTTTGATGACACATCCGATACAAATAACGGCATCCAGTTTTTTATTATTGATGAGTTGAGCCGCTCCTGCAGTAAGCTCAAAAGTCCCGGGAACTTGGGCGGTAAGAATAGACGTGGCTCCATGTTTTTCTAAGGTATCCGCACAAGCTTCGTAAAGTGCATGAGTAATATCGGTATGCCATTCGGCAACGACAATCCCAAACTTCATCTCTTTAGCTGTCGGAATAGTCGTATCATCGTATTGCGACAAATTTTTTAAGGCACTGGCCATAATTAAATCATTTTAACCACCCGGAAAGGCTGGCATTATCAAAGAAAATAGCAACGCTCAAGGGCCCTATGAAATTTGGCAAATAATCCAAAAATGGCTCAATTGAATTCAATTGAGCCATTCATTGGTTTTGTTGCTTGGGTTCTATATAAACTGATAACTAAGCCATCAGAATCATTTGGGCTAAAAAACTACTTCCAAAGTATCCACGTGGAGTTGTTATCCAAAAAATCATCTAAGTTAGACGATAAAATTCCAAATTAGTTTACAAATATTTGTCAATATCTACACCTTCTGCAGAACTAGGATATTTGCTCTTAATTTCTTTAAAGGCCTTTAACGCTTCTTCTTTCTTACCCATTTTGGTCAACAAGAGCCCCATTTTTTTTAGGTAATAGGGAGTAATTACTTCAAGATTAGAAGCCACCGCTTTTTTGTAATAGCTCAAAGCACTGTCAAAATCGCCTTTTTCTCCGGCGATATCGCCAAGCATTCCATTTTTGGTGGCTCTCAGCAATTCTTCTGTTGGTTTAAATGCCTTCAAATAAGAAAGACTTGCGTCTGGATCTCCTAATTTTAGGTAAGAAACCGCAGCATAGTAATTGGCAAGGTTGCCGGCAGGAGTGCCGGAATATTGCTCTACAATATCCACAAATCCGGGGTAGCCACCGCCGGGATTAGTTAGACCCAACTTAAAAGAATCTCTATCAAACTGGTATTGGGCTTGGAACATCTGCTGCACCGCTTCCTTTTGCTTGGGCTCTTGTACCCGATACTTGTAGAAAAAATAACCCCCAACAAGTAGAGCCAATAACCCAATGGCACCGAGCAACTTATTTCCATTTTTTTCTAGAAAAGTCCGTGCATCACCGGTAGATTCCACTACATCGATAAATACATCATCAAAATCTTCTTGTTTTTTTCTTTTGGCCATGTCTAGCTTATGTTTAAAATTTGGGCAAAATACTATTTCGTTTAGGATATTACCCCGTTTTGAAGTTAAATAGTGGACCTATTTAAATGGCATTTTTGACGCAAGATGCGTACCCGAATAAGCCGTCACAAAATGTTAAGTTAAATGTGTCCAAATACTTATGCAGTATGTGCTTACGAGTACTTAAGATTTTAGTTGTAATGTTGTAACTATTTAGGTACTCTTAAGCACTCCATAATCCTTAGGGACAAATCCCCAAAAAGTAGCCCCACCAGGGATCGAACCTGGATCTTAGGTTCCGGAAACCTACATACTATCCATTGTACTATGGGGCCGTCGCACTTTTGCGTCTGCAAAGGTATGGTTTTTTTTTGATTTTGGGTCAGTAAAGTGAATTGGAAATAGGGCTTTTCAGAAACATGCCCCAAATAGTGGATATTTTATCCAAATTCAACAGCCATTCTCATAGACATTCCTATCAACAAATAAATTCATGGTAGTCTCACCTACCGAAATACCACCTTTTTCTGAAAAGAACTGGATTGGGTAGTCATCTCCAAAAAATAAAATCCTCCGGGCACATCGGTCACATCAATTTCTAAGAAATAAATATGGTCATAGCTTTTTTCAAAAGCCGTATGCCCATTTATATCTGTCAATTTGACGTATATAGGCCCATCAATAATCGTAGGATTGGACACATAAAACTGATTGGCTGCCGGCACAGGAAAGACCTCTATATCATCCAAAACGTGCTCTTCGTCACTCGTCCATTTTACCGTCAAGTCTATCTCATCCTGATTCACTACACACGGCTGGGAAAGCAACTGGACATAATTCAAATTATCCGTGAGCGCCAATTTGACATTGGCATAACTATGCATGACATTGGCATAGACAATTTCAGGAAAATTTTGCTGTAAAGCATCAAAAAACTGCATATAATCATAGTCCCCATCTGCCGTCTCCGGTGTCGGCCCACACAGGGTCAATGCCATAGGCTTATTGAAACGCTTTAAATCCAAAAAGTCCCGAAAGTCCTTAATCTCCAAATTATCATTAAATAGCGTAATCCCCACAATATCAACGTATTCTTCGCCCGGAAAATAGGTGTCTCCCCGTAGCCAAAACGAAGGCCTATTGGTCAATATCTTCGATTGGTTAATAGAGAAAACCCAAAGCAGATTATTCAGTTTCTTCACATTTGTCAAATAATCATAGGTGAACTGCCACAAATGATGAAAATCTTCAGGCGCACGCAACGAATCCGCCCCCCACCAAAACCAATCGCCATTCATATCCGAAAATGGTCGCCATAATACCGTTATATCACGTTCTTGAAATTGTCCCAATACATCGGCTATATCGTCCAATTCTGCCAACCACTTGTCATGAAGAGTATCTGTCGGATCCATCAATCGCTTAAAATCTCGCTTTTGATCGTCCGCATAATAAGTGCCTGTCCATGGATCCAGGCACTGCCATGACAAGGTGACCATCCCGCCATGATCTATATGATCCTTAAACAAATCGCCTAACAAATCCACATCCAGCGGCCCCTCAAGCCCTAGGTCTCCACCGATGATCGCCGGTATATGGCCGGTCTCATTCTTCAACTTCACGATATACTCGTCATAATAATCCAAAATTTGGTTTTTGTGACCCAGATTTTGACCGATTAACACACAGTTCTTCGGACTCTTTTTGTAATTATAGAGATAATCATATTGCCGCAAAGCGGAAGTAGTCGCCAATTTATTGGATGGTGATTGCCCCCAAGCGACAAGACTCAAACTAAGAAAGCCCGCTAATACGAAGATGCTCCGCTTCATGTATTTATGTAAATCCATAAGATTAAAGATTTGTTCTTAACTCAAACTTTGACCACAAAATAAGGGAAATGCAATTATTAGGGACATAAATAAAAAAGTCATAAATGACTAAGTGCCCCTATTTTTAGAGCAAAAACCGGTGCCATACCCTTACAAAAAGTCCAAGATACTTTTTTTATCGGAATTTAGATTTGTCCCATGTTTAGAGACAAAGACAAAACGAATGACATCTCCCACACCTTGCAAGCGCTTCAAAACTTAAGTTATTCAAATTTGTTTGTTGCCAAAGATAGACATTTTTTTATAAACCACTCAAAATCCGGAAGAAACACCTATGACCAATTCTGCATTCATTGGGCAGCGGGTATTAGATGTCTTTAGGTTTCTACCCAAAAGATTGCGTAGGCTCTTTTATCATTTTTGGCTAAAACGATATGGCCACAGGTTGGCCAACCAAATCTCTCACCCCGGTCATATCACCATGCTCTGGATAATAGAACTGGGTATTTTAATAATTGAAATCTTTGGTATTGGGGAATCATACGACATCCTTACCACTATTTTCAAGCGAAGCACCCGCTCCTTGTCTCCCCGTCAGCTAGAAATTGCGACCGGATTTTATGGCGATGCCCCCATTTTACGCAAGGTACGGATAGATGAACAAGCCAAAATCGGAATGGGTAAAATGGCTACGGCCTATGTTTCTTGCTTCACCATCAACACGGGCGCGCCCATTGAAGACGATGTGCTTATCCACGAACTCGTCCACATCATCCAATACAAAAAGTATGGGATGCGCTACATGACCCGAGCATTGTATGGACAAAATTGGGGCGGCGGATACAATTATGGCGGAACCGAAGGGCTCAAAAATTGGCAACAAGCAGATAAAGAATTATACTTTTTTAATCCCGAACAAGAAGCCGAATTTATCACTGATTTGTTTCTGCTTTCGCAAAAAAGACCTACGGGGTGGTTTGGGCGAAACCTGCCCCAATCTATACAAACATCCTTAACACCTAGAAAAATTTTGGGCTCTGAGCATTTTGTCTAACTCTTCAAACAAAAAGAAATGAATATTGAAAAATTAAAATTCCCCATTGGTGAGTACATTCCCAACATAAGCCCTAATAAATCTGAAATAAAACGGTGGCTTTTAACAATAGAGTCATTCCCTTTCGTCCTAAAAAAGCTTTTAGAAGGTGCATCTAATGAACAATTAAACTGGAGATATCGACCCGGTGGATGGACTGTAAAACAAGTTGTTCATCACTGCGCAGACAGCCACATGAATAGTCTAATTAGGTTTAAACTTGCACTCACCGAGCACAAACCAACTATTCGTCCATATTTGGAAGACAAATGGGCTGAATTACCTGATTCCTTGCAAGATGACCTTTCTAGTTCTTTGATGCTTCTAGAAGGTTTGCACCAAAGATGGAGCTTACTTTTGAGCAGTCTTACCCCCGAACAGCTTCAATTAGAATTCATCCATCCGGAAAGCGGCCAAATCATCAACTTGGTGGAGAATATTGGTATTTATGCTTGGCATTGTAATCATCATCTGGCACATATTAGAAATGGTATTGAATCTAATGGGGCATATTAGGTTTCATCCAGTAGAGAGAGTAATTCGAATGTTAGATGTGGCAGCGATAGGATGAATATAAACATCGATACTTTTTACGGAGTATATGCCAACAGGAATCATGGATACCAATAAAAAGAAGCCCTTCCACCAAAGGCGAAAGAGCTTTCTATCATTTAAGGGACACTATCAGAAAAAATGTCCATGTCGGGCAAAATAATTCTGAGATAAGTCCGCCAATTTATTTCAAGGTGGCATATTTTGCTTTAACCGCTTCTGTCACATCCAAAGCTTCATCCGCAAAAAGTAAAATACCTGTACTTGTATCAAACACATAGTTCAAAGATTTTTCTTTGGCCACAGCTTGAATAGCATCATTCACTTTTGTCAGGATGGGGTCTAACAGTTTGTTGCGTTCAGCGTCCAATTCCTTGGCACTAGTCTCTTGAAGTTTCACAATTTTTTCTTGTTCTTTCTCCAAATTAGCCATTTGAGTTTCGTAGGCTTTCGGGGAGATGGTGCCTTGCTGTTTTTTCTGCTCTAATGCTGTCGCTTTATCTTGCAAACTCTTCACCATATTTTGGATGACTTGAGCTTTAGATTTTTGAAGATTCTCCAATGTCGTATTGGCGGTCTTTACCTCTTGCAATTCAGAGACAAAAGCCGCTGAATTCATATAACCAAAATTTTGGGCTTGCAATGCAGACAAACTAAATACAGTAAGCATCAGGGCCAAAAAAGTACTTCTCATGTTTTTTTGTTTAATATTTGATTTAAAAATTCCTGTAACTGTCTAGGTATCCCTATTTTTAGGCAGAAACCTGCGGGTATCTAAATGGTTACAACTTAGGCGCAGCACAAAGGTACGAAACAATCCGGAAAAGCCCCCAAAAATCAGGTACGAATGAGTATTTAGCGGACGGAATGATAAATTGTGCTTAAATTGGTTGGTATTTAGACACCCCTGTGATTTAGCCAAAAAAGGATAATTCATTTTAGGCATGTCCCACATACCCTAATTTTTGAGTTTAGCGATGATATCATCGGTTTTATCGTACTTTTCTGCCGCAAAAATAACACCTGCGGAGCCGGCCATATCCAAAATAATATCAAACCCGCGTTGATTAGCGTAGTCCTGAATCGCATTATATACCTTGTCTTGTATCGGCTGAATTAACTCCGCCCTTTTGACAAACAAAGCGCCTTCCGGCCCAAACTTATCTTTCTGCATTTTTCGGGCGGCTTTTTCGGCGGCCATGATTTCATCTTCTTTTTTGGTACGCATTTCATCAGACATCAAGACTTGTTCTGCTTGATACTTACTGTACATACCTTTGATTCTGTCATGCTCTTGGTCGATTTCTTGACGCCATTTGGCGGCCAATTGATCCAATTGTTTTTGGGCTGCGGCATATTCAGGAAGGGCTTCCAAAATTTTGGTTACATCCACTAAAGCCACTCTTTGAGCATTTATGGAAGTCGTCCCTATCAGGGTAAACATTGCTAGAAAAAGGAAATTCTTTACCATCTTAAATTTGTTTTGTTGTTAAATCAGTTTAGAAACGACATCTAAAGCAATTAATTTCACAATCAATTGTTAACAATCTAATCACTTTCGACGTCCGTTTTACCAAATGTATGTCAGAATGAACTGCAATGAAAGTAATCTTTTCTCATTTAACCAAAATTTAACGCTAATTAATACTATTTAACGCCGATTCCTGTTCATTTCTACACCTTTTTTCTAATTTTGTCTCCATTATTTGGAAATTTTAGTGGTGCAGACATTTTACAATCCTTTCAATTATGACTTCAAAAAAGCTATTTTGGGGGCTTACTTTTTGTTTATTTCCTTTTTTACTGCTTGCGCAAATGCGAAAAGGTTGGTCGATATCCCCGATGCTTCATACCGGATTCATCACCAAACACACCAAAAAGTTGACCATCGACAATCACGGCATTACGGAAGGCTTGGGCATCAATTTCCAATACCAGACTTACGGTAAGAAGGATTGGCACGCCAGACAACATTTTCCGCAACCGGGCCTTGAAATTGCTTATTTTAGATTTAATGATCATCACCAAATGGGCGATGCCTTTGGATTCTTGCCCAATATCACGTTGCCGATTGCCACCAAAAAGACTTGGCGAATCCGCACCACCATTGGTATGGGCATCAGTTGGTTGTCCAAACACTATGACGCCATCAACAATCCCCTCCATAATGCGATTGGCTCCCATCTCAACAACTACACGTCATTTCGTCTGTTGGGCGAAAAAAATTACGCGCCCCACTGGAAGTTATCAGCCGGCGCCAGCTTTTCCCATTTCTCTAACGGTACTTCCCAACTACCCAACTATGGGCTAAATGTACCCGCCTTGGTACTTGGCCTGCAATACGCTCCCACGCCCGTTTTGCCCGAAGACTATAGATATCCAACCCAAAAACCCATTTATCGAAAATGGGGCTTTTTAGCAGAAGCGACTCTTGCCCGTCAAGAATTTATCGCTCTCAATGGACCTAAATATCCCATTTACAACCTAGCCCTTGCGGCAACTTTTAGCGAAAGCTCCACAAATACTTCTTTTTTGGGATTCGAGTATGAGTACAACTTTGCCGTATTTAATTTCTACAAATTTTTGGAACAATATGATGAAACCACTACAAAAAATACCGGAAAACGCTATATGATCTTCGGTGGGCATGATTTTATTTTTGGGCACTTTGGGCTCGGCGCACAAATCGGAGCCTATATCGGTCCTTACAAATACTTGATTCACAGACCAATATACAACAAACTTAATGCGAAATACTTCTTTACTCCTTTCGGAAAACAAGGCATCAAACCGTTTATTGCCCTGCACATGAAGGCGCATTTAATTGATGCGGAATATATTTCTGCGGGTATTGGTTTGCAGCTTTAGCACCCTATTTTATTGCCCTTGATGCGGTAAAAACTTGACAATTACCAAGCAAAACATAACCACCACTTTCAGAATGATGAATTGCCCTCCAGCCAAAATAATCTCTTATCTGATGGCTCCATGTGATTAATGAATTTGACATACCAACCTTCCTTTTAGCTGATAATCAATGAACTATGCAAAAACAACTCTAATAATTGGACAAATATCAAATATTTCACAGAATTAATCTATTATTAGTCTTGTCTTTGGACCTAAATAAGGGCATTTTATTATTTTTTATTCAGCGTCTTGTATAAATTCATGTAATTGTGAAATTAAATTCAACCTATCACCCTTTGCCACTTTCGATGGTATTTCGTTTTGTCTTGTTCCTAGCTACTGTGATTGGATTAGCTCATTAAGCGATTTTACCGGTCAACCGACCGGGAGCCTGCACCTAAAAATCGAGTCTTCTCCAATCTTTTATCCAAACCATACGATTTGTAACCAAAAATGAACTAATAATGACCATTAAAAAATATTTCTCAGTCCTTCTTTTCATGGTTTTTGGCCTATCAACCGGTTTTGCGCAAGCGGACTCCCTGACATCTAATCCCACGGGGTTGCGTTATGATATAACGGAACGCCCATGGGCCATCATGTTTGACATCACACGCACCATTTATAGGGTACCATCGATACAATTATCGGTGAGTTACCGCCCTAATTTTAGATTTGGCTTTGAATCAGAATTCAATTATTATTACCGAAATATCCAACTCCACGGACTAAATGAAGTAAACGACTTTCTATACGTCCGCATGAACCCCAAGAAACCCAGCCTATTTCTGTCCGGCATCGGTAAAGTCTTTTTCGGCCACAAAAAAATCACTTATGCCGGTGGACGATTGGCTTATGGCTCCACACACTTTGACCTTTCTCGCCAAGTATGCACTAAGGCGGAGCCAACCACTTCCGGAGAGCTTTGTCGGTGTCTTCAGGTCGAAAACCGCTCTCTATCTCTTCGGAAAAGTCAATTTTTATACACGCTTCGACTAGGCGTCAACCTACCCGTTACTAAAAGAGTACGACTGGATATTTTTTGTGATTTTACCGGATTTATATATTCGGCACTTCACTACGACGCCTTAAAACATGACTGCCAAAACTCTTGGTCTAACTATCAAGACCCCCCTAAAACGGATGGTCTATTCCAAGAATTTACTTACGAAAGCAACAATTTTTTCTTTTCATCCGGCTTAAAACTAGGTTATGCATTTTAAGAACTTTGCCCTTATCACTTTTTTATTACTCACGCTTCTTGGAAGCCAATCTTTTTCCAATTGTAACCCCGCTCCTCCCCCGGATCCCGGCCTAAACAGGATTCACCTTTCGGTAAAAGACAATGATGGCCAAGATGTACAATATGCCTTGATTGGTCTTTTGGGTTATTCAGAACTCAATGACAGTCGGTATCGTCCATTCGATGGCTGCCTAATCGACACCTTCTATACCGATATTCAAGGAAATAGGGACATTGACTATCTATCCGACAAATACAATTATTTCTGGCTTGTGGTCTTACCGGACAACGGCCTGTCTTCCAGCAAAACCTCCATTGACTCCAAAGACAATCAGCAGATTAACATCACCGCTCATTCCACTCAATCCGCCCAATATCTCCTTCGTGTCCATGTAAAAAAACAAAATTTTGATTCTATTACTCTTCATGTCAACCATATAATCGACAAGGATATTTTTTGTAAAGAAAATGGCTTGGACCTAAGTCAGATTCCACTTAGCTTAGACACCTATACCGCCAAAGCCATCATGGATTCTTCCCTAATGAAAGTCATCCCCAATCAATCCAATAACCTCCTAGTAGATTTTTACAAAAACGGCGAAATGGTACAAGATACTTTAATCCAGCTAGAAGTGGCGGACACCATTGTGAATGTACAGATTAACTAATCTTTGAACTAGGGAGATGGTTTATTTCCCGCAGATTTTAGTTTTGGAGTTTTGGAGTTGAGAAGTTTAGGAGTTGACGGCACCAGATTGCTAAGCTCGGAGCCAGCCTGCCGATTAGGTAGGCTTGCGGAGAGATTGGTAAGCTGGACTTTACAGGAAAGAAATTGGAAGTTTGGAAGTTGAGAAGTTTATTGGGTTTGAAACTCTTAGTGCCTCTTAGTGAAGCAGCCTTCGTGGCCTTAGTGTTAAAAAGTTTTTCCCGCAGATTCTCGCAGATTTAGACCGCAGACCTGCCTACTGACCGAAGGAAGGTAGGTATACGCAGATTTTTTCCCGCAGACCTGCCTACTGTCCGAAGGAAGATAGGTTTTCGCAGATTTGACGTGCTTAGTGTTTCTTAGTGAAGCAGCCTTCGTGGCCTTAGTGTTAAAAAGGCTTTCCCGCAGACCTGCCTACTGCCCGAATGAAGGTAGGTGTTCGCAGATTTGACGTGCTTAGTGTCCCTTAGTGAAGCAGCCTTCGTGGTCTTAGTGTTAAAAAGGTTTTCCCGCAGACCTGTCTATTACCCGAAGGAAGGTAGGTGTTCGCAGATTTGACGTGCTTAGTGTCCCTTAGTGAAGCAGCCTTCGTGGTCTTAGTGTTAAAAAGGTTTTCCCGCTGATTTACGCTGATTTCTACCGCTGATTTTAGCTTCTTCCTGAATAGTCCAGCTTACCAATCTCTCCGCCTGCCTACCTAATCGGCAGGCTGGCTCCGAGCTTAGCAATCTGGTGCCGTCAACGTCTAAAATGCGAAGCAGTAGGCAGGCAAACTTCTAAACCAGCAAAGTCCATAGGACAAGAGCCTAAACTCCTAAACTTCTAAACCAGCAAAGTCCAAAGGACAAGCGCCTAAACTCCTAAACTCCCAAACTCAACACATCAACCACCGTCTTCGCCGTCACAAAAATAGCTTCACGTCCGATACCCGAAACCACCTGGTCTTCATCATCCATCAAAGCATCTTCCACAAAAGCCAACAAATCTTCCTGATAATAACCATCAAAAAACGGAGTAATACGCTCTCTAAAATTACCGTTACCGGCAGCCAACATCTGCGCCCAATTCGCATCATCAGCCGCTTCCAAGTCATCCGGAATCACCTGTGGCGGATGTCCTTGTTTCTTCTTGACCGATTCATACAAAACGGCGACAATAAAAAACAACAAATCCGTCTCTTCATCCGTCAAAGTCTTCAAATCTGTAGAGTACAACATGGAAATAATTGCCGGTTGTTCGGCCGCTAATTCCTTATAGACATTACTCAAATCATTGGGTTTGGCGGCAAAGCGCTCCACCACCTGATCGATTGTTTTTTCTGACACCATTTCCATTAAAATTGGTCTTTTACTTCGTCATAAACCATTTGTAATCCCTTATCCAAGTCGATTTTTGCTTCCCAACCCACCTTACGTAACTTACTGACATCCATTAATTTACGGGGAGTACCGTCCGGTTTGGACGTATCTTGAACTATCTCGCCTTCATATCCGACGACCTTTTTTATTTTTTGCGCAAGCTCATAAATCGACAAGTCCACACCGGTGCCCACATTCAAAAAACCGGCTTCATTGAAGTTTTCCATCAGAAAATAACACGCATCCGCCAAATCATCTACGTGCATAAATTCCCGCAAGGGACTCCCCGTGCCCCACAAGACCACTTCTTGAGCATGATTATTTTTGGCTTCGATAAATTTGCGCATCAAGGCAGGCAAAACATGGGATGTTTTTAGGTCATAATTATCATTGGGGCCATAGAGATTCGTGGGCATGGCTGAGATAAAATTATCGCCATATTGCGCCCGATAAGCATCACAAAGTTTGATACCGGCGATTTTGGCGATGGCATACGGTTCGTTGGTTTGCTCCAAAAGCCCGGTCAACAAATACTCTTCCTTCAACGGCTGCGGTGCCAACTTGGGATAGATGCAAGACGACCCCAAAAACAGCAATTTCTTCACCAGATATGTATGTGCCGCATGTATGATATTGGCTTCAATCATCAAATTATCATACAAAAACTCCGCACGATAGATATTATTGGCCAAAATCCCCCCCACTTTGGCGGCAGCGAGAAAAACATAATCCGGTCTTTCTTGCGAGAAAAAAGCATTGACCGCCGCTTGGTTACGCAAATCCAACTCCTTAGAAGTCCGAAAGACGAAATTAGTAAATCCTTCACTTTTTAGCTTGCGCAAAATAGCGGATCCGACCATACCGCGATGGCCTGCGATGTATATTTTGGCGTTTTTTTCCATTGACTTGTAATTTTCGGCAAAGGTACGAGAAAAAAAACTGACTTCCTAAGCTTCACAGGAGTAGCTATGATGGATTCAATACACTATCAAAAAGTGCAATAAAGTATTAATATTCACGGTATAACCGAAAAATCAGTACAAATTTTTGGGTTATAACCAAAAAATTCATACTTTGGGATTACGAAATACCTACGTCAAATCCAAAGCCAATTTTTAAATAGCTGAAACCTGAGTCCACACCAAAAATTTCTAAGGGAGATTTAGTGGGTTAAATAAAAAAAGCACCTACTAGCCAACCTAGTAAGTGCTTCTATTTTTGCGAAAGCGACTACCTTCCTTAACTCAACATATTCTTAAACCGCTTCCGCTTACCGTCGTCTTCCTTATCTAATCGTTTTTCTCTAAAGTCGGAGTAGTTGCCTTCAAAAAACTCAGCATTGCCATCTCCGTCAAAATACAAAATATGCGTCGCCAACCGATCAATAAACCATCTATCGTGCGAAATGACCAAGACACAGCCCGCAAAATTCTCAATACCTTCTTCCAAAGCACGGAGCGTATTGATGTCAATATCGTTGGTCGGCTCATCGAGTAAGATGACATTTCCGCCATCTTTCAAGGTCATCGACAAATGCAAACGGTTACGCTCTCCGCCGGACAAAACTGCCGTCTTTTTCTGTTGGTCAGTACCGTTGAAATTAAAGCGACTCAAGTACGCGCGTGCATTGATAGAATACGTCCCAATTTCCACAAACTCATTGCCTTCGGACACCGTCTCATAAACCGTTTTTTCAGGGTCGATGGCAGCGTGGCTCTGGTCAACGTAGGACATTTGGACGGTATCACCAATTTTGATACTACCGGCATCCGGTTTTTCTTCCCCCATCAACATCTTGAATAAGGTCGTTTTACCCACACCATTTGGCCCGATAATGCCTACCACTGCACTTCTAGGCACGGTAAAAGAAAAATCCTTCAACAAAATTCTATCACCAAATCCTTTGGTCACATTATCGACTTCAATGACCACATCGCCCAATCTTGGTCCCGGCGGAATATATAATTCCAATTTAGACTCTTTCTGCTTCGCTTCTTCTCCGGCCATTTTCTCGTAAGCGCTTAGTCGGGCCTTACCCTTGGCTTGACGGGCTTTGGGTGTCATGCGTGCCCATTCGAGTTCTTTTTTAAGGTTCTTTTGGCGTTTGGACTCTTCTTTTTCTTCTTGCTCCAATCTCTTGGTTTTTTGCTCCAACCAAGACGAATAATTCCCCTTCCAAGGAATCCCTTCACCCCTATCCAATTCCAGAATCCAACCCGCCACATTATCCAAGAAATATCTATCGTGTGTCACGGCAATAACCGTCCCCTGAAATTGCTGTAAATATTGCTCCAACCACTGCACGGATTCCGCATCCAAGTGGTTTGTCGGTTCATCCAACAATAAAATATCGGGTTTATTCAATAGCAACCTGGCCATCGCCACCCGTCTTTTCTCCCCACCTGACAACACGCCGATTTTTTGGTCATAAGGCGGGCAATTCAGGGCATCATGGGCGATATCAATTTTATTATCCAATTCCCAAGCATCCAAGGCATCCAATTTATCCATCAGCACACCTTGTTTATCGATCAACTTCATCATCTCATCTTCGTCCATTGGTTCGGCGAGTTTAAGATTGATTTCTTCGTAATCTCTAAGCACTTGCATCGTCTCTCCGACTCCTTCTTCCAGAGTTTCACGCACCGTTTTTTCGGGATCCAGCTTGGGTTCTTGCTCTAAAAAACCAATCTTATAGTTGCCATCAAACTCAATTTTCCCTTGATAATCATCGTCTTGTCCGGCGATAATACGCAACAAAGTAGATTTTCCGGCTCCATTCAGCCCAAGTATGCCAATTTTAGCTCCGTAATAAAAAGAGAGCCAAATATTTTTTAAAACTTGCTTGTTCGGTGGATGAATCTTCCCCACACCAGACATAGAGAATATGATTTTTTCGTCTGCCATTTGCTTTTTTTCTTGATAGTAAAATTTTGAGAGTGCAAAGGTACGAGAAAAAAAGTACTTACGTAAATTTACTACTAGATTGGCCAGGCAATCGCTTTATATTTTTTTTCAAAAAAGATTCATCTACAATTCAAGCTATTCCAAGATAAAAGACTTTCAATTTGTACGGTTTACTATTTATAGAAATGGAGCTCGATGGTAAGATTATTATTATGAGATAAACCTAGTCCAAAGGCCATCCAAACCCTCCAAGTACTTTTTTTTCCGTACTTTTGCCAAATGAGAATTGCCATCAACGCCCGTTTCTTACATCCCGACAAAATGGAAGGCATCGGTCGATATTCCTACGAGACCATACGCCGCATCGTGGACAACCATCCCGAAGATACTTTTCTATTGTTGACGGACAATAATGGCGCGCAGGCTTTTACCTTTCCGGACAATGTGACCGTCAAAAAAATCGGTCTTTTGCCCGCAAGGCATCCTTTGTTGTTTTTGCTTTGGTTTGAATTTTCCGTAAGGAAGGCTTTAAGAAAATTTGGGGCAGATATTTTTTACTCGCCCGATGGATTTATTCCGACCTTAAAGACCGTACCTTGTGTGCCGGTCATCCATGACATCGCTTGGAAGCATTTTCCCAAACACGTCAAGTTGAGGGACAGGCTTTATTACCGCTGGATGACCCCTAGATTTTGCCGAAAGGCCGCCAAAATCATTACGGTCTCCAAATTCTCCAAGCTGGATTTGATGAAATTCTACCATCTGCCGGCTTCCAAAATTATCGTTACCGGAAATGCCTGCTCCCCCCAATTTAAGCCCATCGACGAAATCCAACAGATGCAAATTCGTCGGCAATATACTGACCAAAAAGACTATTTTTTCTACGTGGGCGCCTTGCATCCCCGCAAAAACATCGTGAATCTCATCAAAGCTTTTGACCTTTTTAAGCAGGAAACCGGCTCGAATATGAAGCTGCTCCTTGCCGGCCGGTTGGCATGGAAAACCAAGTCTTTTCAAAAAACCACCGCAACCGCTTCCGCAAAAGAAGACATTGTCCAACTCGGTTTTGTACCAAATGAAGATTTGCCTTTGCTGATGGGTTCGGCCTTTGCGTTGACGTATGTGTCTCTATTTGAAGGCTTTGGAGTGCCGCTCTTGGAGGCGATGGCTTCGGATGTGCCGGTGATTACGTCCACCGTTTCTTCGCTTCCGGAAGTCGCCGGTGATGCGGCCCTTACGGTAAATCCCCACGACCCTAAGGCCATTGCGCAAGCCATGATTACCTTGCGAAATGATTTTGATTTGTACAATGACTTGGTCGCTAAAGGTCGGGAACGGGTGAAGAAATTTAATTGGGATGATTATGCGGAGACGGTGTATGAAGTTCTTGCGAAAAACAATCAGACGCAATTTAAAGGAGAATTACCGGATGAGATTTTAAGGTAGTTGAGTGTGTTGCATGAATTTTTCCCTATGGATGAATATCAGATGATAACAATTACTTTACAAAAAACCGGAAATTCCCATAACTTACTGTACTAAACACTTATTTTTCTCCTGTAGATTGTTTACTTTTGAGCAAACTATCATACCATTATGCATACCAACAAAGAATTAGACCTAGCTTGGGAATTTGTCCAATATACCAACCGTAATGTCTTCCTTACGGGAAAAGCCGGAACAGGAAAGACTACTTTCTTACGAAAAATAAAATCCGAATCCCTAAAACGTCTTGTCGTTGTCGCCCCAACCGGTGTAGCCGCTATCAATGCCCGCGGAGTCACTATTCATTCCCTTTTTCAAATGCCATTTGGGCCTATTTTGCCGGAAGGCAGCGATCCTAATTCCGCAAGGATGCAAAAGAAATTTAATCGCAAAAAGATTGATTTAATTCGCTCCTTGGATTTGGTCATCATCGACGAAATCAGCATGGTGCGTGCCGATTTATTGGATGGTATCGACCAAGTTTTGCGGCGTTATCGAGCCAATAGCCTACCCTTTGGGGGCGTACAATTATTGATGATTGGGGACTTACAGCAACTTTCGCCTGTCGTCAAACAGGAAGAATGGGATTTACTGCGTGCCCACTATCCCAACCCCTACTTTTTTAGCAGTATGGCCTACCAAAAAGCCAATCCGGTCAATATCGAACTTAAGCACATCTATCGCCAAGCCGATCAATTATTTATCGACATCCTGAATGAAATCCGAAACGGGCAACTCAGCCCGGCTTCCGGTAAAATTCTTAATAAACAATACATCCCGGACTTTGTCCCACCCAAAGGCCAAGGATACATCACGCTCACCACCCATAACAACCGTGCTGACCAAATGAATCAAACGGAACTGGCGAGAATTAAAAATCCTAGTTTCTTCTACACGGCGACCATCGAAGATAGTTTTCCGGAACACGCCTATCCGACCGCCGTCAAATTAGAATTAAAAAAAGGAGCGCAGGTCATGTTTATCAAGAATGACAGCAACCCGCTCAAGAGATATTTTAATGGAAAAATTGGGACGATTATCGACTTGGACAACGAGGGTTTGACCGTGCGATGTCCAGGTGATTTAGAAGACATTGAAGTCGGTCCGGAGATTTGGGAAAACATCAAATACACCATCGACAAAGACACCAAAGAAATTAACTCGGACATCAAAGGCTCTTTTTCGCAGATTCCGTTGCGCTTGGCTTGGGCGATTACCATTCACAAAAGCCAAGGATTGACCTTCGACCGGGCTGTCATTGATGCGGAATCTTCCTTTGCTCATGGGCAGACCTACGTGGCACTAAGCCGCTGCAAAACTTTGGAAGGCATTGTGCTCAAAAAACCTATTGGGCTAAATAGCATCATCAATGACGGACGTGTCACCACCTTCACCCAAGATATTGAAGCGAACTTACCCGATGACCAAGAATTAGACCAATCCAAAAAGGAGTTTGAGTTAAGCCTTATCTACGAACTATTTGATTACCAACCATTTACCTATCCCTTGCGTCGCTTAATCAGCATCGCAAGTAATAATGAAAAAACCATTACAGGTCATCTCTTTGAGCCTTTATTCAAGCTCCAAGACCAGACCATTAAGCCACTCATCACCGCTAATAATAAATTCAAAAACCAACTTCTTCAAATGAGTGAAGGGCTGGCCCAACCTTCCCAAAACAAGCCCATTCAGGAGCGCATCCAAAAGGCGGTGGCTTATTTCCGAAAGGTCACTGTCGAAGAAATTAGAAAAACATTAGATGATTTATACTACTCGACCGATAACCAAAGCATTAAAAAGGAACTACAAAAGCATTTTCAAAAATTAGAAGAATTGGTGCAGATGAAGACCACTATTCTTCGAGCCATGAGCAACGGTTTTAGCGTAAGCGACTACCTGAATATCCGAGCCAGAGCCATCCTTGAGAAGCCTAAAAAAATACAAGAAAAGAAAGAATATGATTTTAAAGGCAAACATACCAGCTTGTTTGCTGCATTGCGCTCCTACCGGAGTGAAACAGCGATGGAACAAGACCTACTCCCCTACCATATTTTCTCCCAAGCCGCCCTGTATGAGATGATCGAATACCTGCCCACGACCCCCAAACAACTCAAAGCCATAAGTGGAATCGGAAAAGCCAAACTGGAAAAATACGGAGAAGACATCCTTGAAATTATCGAAAATTACTGCCATGCCAATGACCTGCCTGTCTTTGATGACATCGAAGCCCCCATCCTTTTAAAAAGACCACCCAAAAAGCCCGCCCCAAAGAAAGGAGCCACCCAGCAAAAAACTTTTGACCTGTTTAAAAGCGGAAAATCCATTCAAGAAATTGCTAAAGAACGTGGGCTTGTAACCGGCACCATAGAAGGCCATCTCGCCCGATTTGTTGCTTCAGGTGACCTAAAAATCACGGATATTATCCCCCAAGAAAAGTACGATGCCCTAAAAAAAATCATCGAATCCAACAATTCTAAAGAACTAAAAGTATTGAAAAGTGCCGCCGGCAACGATTATTCTTGGGCTCAGATACGCATGGTTTTGGCTGAGTTAGAAAAGTCTTAATATCGGAATCTCAGTATGATACCATCGGACTAAGCAAATGAGCCAAATCCATCCAAAGACTCCCGTTTTAGCGCTGCCCCCATCAAGTCCGGAAACAAATCCGGTGTACAGGCAAAAACCGGGACATTCAATTGTCGTAAATCCTGTGCCATATTTTCATCATAAGCGGGAGTTCCTTCATCATCCAACGCCAACAAGGTAATCATATTCACGCCGGATTGGACGATGGATTGGGCCGTGGTGAGCATCGGAGAATGACCATTTTCACCCAAGCCGCCCCCATCAAACAAATCTGAAATCAAAACCAAAACAGTATCTTCGGGTCTTTCGACCAAATTTTGGGCATACTGCAAAGCCGGTCCAATGTCCGTACCCCCACCAATCTGAGTCCCAAATAACAAATCCACCGGATCATCCAGTTTTTCCGTTAAATCCACAATCGACGTATCAAAGGCAATAACATGTGTCTTAATACTTTTCATGGTCGCTAAGACACAGCCAAAGATGCCTGCATACACGACCGACGAAGCCATAGAGCCGCTTTGATCGACCAACAAAATAATGGTTTTTAGCTGTCTTGATTTACGGGGAAAGCCGATGAGTTCTTCGGCGATGATGGTTTTTAACTTAGGCTGGTAGTGTTTTAGATTAAGCCGAATGGTGGTGCGCAGGTCTATTTCATTGAGTTTTGGGTTTCGTTTACGGCCGGCACGATGGAGGGCACCACGGACGGCTTGGAGCAATTGATTTTTGAGTTTTTCTTCCAGTCTATCGACCAATTTTCGGACGACCATGGATGCGGTACTCCTAGTTTTTTCGGGGATGACCGATTGAAGAGAGAGTAAGGTGGCCACCAAGTGAACATCCGGCTCCAATTGCTCCAAAAGCTCTGGTTCCAAAAGCAATTCCTTCAATCCCAACCGCTCAATAGCGTCTTGCTGCATGATTCTGACCACTGGTTTGGGAAAATACTTGCGAATGTCTCCAAGCCACCGATTGACATTGGGTGCCGAACTTCCCAAGCCACCATCGCGCCCGGCATCATACAAGGCTTCCAGGACGGCATCCATTTGAGTTTCGGTTTCGTCTAGTGCGATCTCTTGACCTTCTTGACCGGCTTCATCTTCCTCCTGTGCTTGGTCCGCTTCTGCACCTAAGATTAGTCTCCAGCGTTTCAGCGAGACAATGGCGGCCTTGTCATTTCGGCTACCTGTAGGCCCTACCAAGCGCGTACCCATGGTTTCCATTTTGAAGGTGCTAGAATATGGTGTTCTTTTTCTTTATTCTCCTTTCGGAAAAACAAAATGCCGAAGTAGTACATATCGACAGAGACGGTGACTTGAGCATCATTCCGCAAGGTATTCCAAGCCTTAGCCATGCCTTCTGACCAATATATGTCATCAAGGACAATCACCGATTTTTCTGAAAGGAATGGTCGAATCTGCTCAAAATAAGCCAAAGTCGGTATTTCCTGATGGTTGCCATCCATAAAAATGAAATCAACCTGCCCCAATTTTTGCAAAGCGGGGGTCAAAAGCTCTTCAAACCGACCCACCTCCACTTCAATATGCTTCGCATACGGAAAAATGGAAAAATTCCTTTTGGCGACTTGCGCAGAATCCGGATTTCCTTCTAGGGTAATCAATTGTGCATCCAAAGCGGCGGCTTGCATATACAAGGCGCTCAAACCAAGCGATGTCCCTATTTCCAAAATATTGGTTGGTTTTAGGAAGTTGAGCAGCCGGAACATCCACTTTGCCTTCAAGGGAGAAATTAAGGAAGTTCGGGCGACATCTTTAATCTTTCGGGTCGTATTCTTGCCCAAGTCTCGGCTACCGGCACCAAAATCCACAAATTCCATCTGCGTCTCCACGTGCAGCATTTTTTGCCGCAAGGCTTCCAACTCATCAAAGGCATAATAATGGCGGTCGTCTTCCAAGACCTTTTGGGTCAGTTCATACAGAAAAGGAGAATGTGTGTTATACACCGTTCTCGCTTTCGCAAAATAAGAAACAAACTGCCTTGCGGCGAAAAAATTGGCCATGGGGCAAAGATAGTTATTTCTTGGCGAAATGATTCTACCTTCCCCATCGGGTTGTATAATGGATTGCACAAAAACAATATTCAGACTTGGCTAGTGGTCGTCATAACCTGCTATGCCTCCAAAATCCGCCTTGATTAAGAAAAAATTTGAAGCATATTTTTTAAACAATAACAGCTACTAAATATTTCAAATTTCCCCTTACTCTGCGTTGGTTTTTCCAACATAGCTTGCTATGACTTGCAGTTGGTTTATACTTTTATCCCTCCACTACGTTACGGGCTAAAAAGATGTCACTCCTATGGAGTTTGAATTGACCGAAATCTTGAAAAAGGCAAATATGTTATACACACCCCCACTGGGTTTATACAAGATCATGTTGACAAAGGAAAAGAGCATAAGCCCTGTTTTTTCCAAAAAAACTTGATTTGTTTCTAAAAAATACTTTACCTTTGCATCCGCTTAACAGCGAAATTGGCGTGGTAGCTCAGCTGGTTAGAGCGCAGGATTCATAATCCTGAGGTCGAGTGTTCAAGTCACTCTCACGCTACAATCGATAAAAGCCTTTAAATTTGACATTTATAGGCTTTTTTTATTGGTCGCACCAAGGTTTGGTGACCCACGAATCCACAAGTAGGTCAGTTTTCAATGACTAGCAACACTCCACCAATATACGATTCAAAAAAAAAAGCCTAACACATCGCTGTGTTAGGCTTTTTAAATTTCCAAGAAAGAGACTTATTCGTAAAAGCTTTCTTGCTTCAACTTCTTCACAAGCATGTAGTAAAACATCGCTCTGAATTTCTTTCTGTTTGAGCTTCCCATTTCAGCACAAACTTCCTTGATAGCTTCGTCTAATTTTGGGCTGTCTTCCAAACCTAGTTTTTTCAACAAAAAGTTAGCTTTTACTCTGTCTAACTCACTCTTGTCAGAACAAGATACTTTTGAAGCATCTTCTTTATAAATGGATGGACCAAGACCTTTGGTTACTTTTCTAAGTAAATCTTCGTCAATCTTCATTTTAATGGTGTTCTTGAATTCACTGGTGTAAATTTCCAGTTTTTCATCAAACTTGCTCATAGTGCAATTATTTTGTATTTATTAAAAAAATATCGAAGGCAAATATAGGACAAATATTGGATACTTTGTCTTTTTTTTAATTATTTGTGACAGAATAGAATAAATAGAAAAATCTGCAATATTAACTATTGCAGATTTTCCGAAAGGAGAAAATATATCCAACCCTTTAGATGTCCTATTTTATGGAGCACTAAAAAGGCCTGTTTTTTGGCTAAAAGCCTGAAAAACCAATCACTTCAAAACGGTAATATTTCCTTTCTTAAAGTATTTTTCACCGTTGTCACATTTTACACGCAAGTAGAATCCATAGACATCCGGCGCCACCGGATCTCCATTAAATGTACCATCCCACCCATAACTTTGGTCACGAGTTTCAAAGACTTGCTGTCCCCATCTATTGTAGATAGATAAGTGTATTTCACTCAAGTTCAATCCACGAAGATATAACACTTCATTGTCTCCATCTCCATTAGGAGAGAAGGCATTCGGCAGGTAAATATAGGGCTCACCACACTCTGTATTTTTTACTTCAATGGTTATGGATCTTTCAGCTGTACACCCGTTATCATCAGTCACGGTCACTGTATAAGTCGTTGTTTCTTCTGGCGATGCTTTCGGATTTGCCGAAAAAATATCATCTAAAGAGCCATCATCAGGGCTCCACAAATAACTGATAAAGCCTTCTGTTGCGGACAATTTGGTGGATTGCGACCTATAAATGGACATTTCACTGGCGGTAACTTCCGCAACCACTTCCACAACATCTACCTGCGCCGTATCTGTAGCGCTACATCCATCTGCATTGGTCACCACAGCCACATAAGTGCCCGAATGGGTAGGATTAACCACCAACGGGCTTCCGGTCCCAATTAGAGTATTGTCTAAATACCATTGTGTATGGTCATCACTGTGTAAGCCATTAATTTCCAAAGCGGCATCTTCTCCCATACATAGGGTAAAATTATTTTGAGCCACTGCCATGGTCACCGGATTCTGGGCGACAACAACCGTATCTATCATTTGGCAACCGGCTGCATTGGTGGATAAGGCATAATAAGTACCCGGCAATACCATTAAAGACGAAGAATTACTAATGGATGTCGTCAGAGCCGGATCATCATACCAATTAATAGAATCACCGGTATGAACCGCACTAATGGGGACTTGAGTTTGATTGTCACATACCGTCGTATCACCGGTTGCCTGAACGGTAACCGGAGCGACTACAACTTTCACCATTTTTGTAACCATACAAGAATCCGGAGCATTCACATTCACAATATCTACGGTATAGGTGGTTGTGGTACTTGGATTAGCTAATGGATTGACGCTTGTCGGATCATCCAAGCCGATGGCCGGAGACCAAGTATATTGATAATCCGTATTCCCACTAGGATTCAAACTCACTCCTTCCTGACCACATATCAACAGAGAATCGGGTATATGTACGTTGATAGAATCCATGGGTATTTGTTTTTCCAGCGAAAGCAAACAACCATCCGGAAATTCAATGGTCAATCTGGCCATAAAATCTGAATTATTGACAAGGCCGGCAGGAATCGTGGGATTTTGGGTCTTATACTCTGTCGGAAACTCCCACGTCCATTCTGATATAGGGTGCGGAGCGGTTGATAAATCTTTAAAAGTGATGCTATCCACACAACCCACAAAGCTAAAATCGAAATCAACCTTCGCTTCCTGCCCTACTTCTACATTATAAGGGATTGGATTTGCGCAAGTGGTATCATCCGGGATTAATAAGACTTCATAATTACCCATACCCAAAGAATCAAAATCAAAACTAGCGTTAGAATCCGAACTCATTGTACCATCCGGAAACTGCCAAGAATAATTGGCCGCATTTGGGTTTGTATTCTCAAAATCGACCTTAAACCCTTCACACTGACGATAAGAAAGCAAGCTTTGGTCTATGACCAAGGCAGCGGGATCACTGACACCTAAATCGACTGTTTGGGTAACTACACAGCCCGAAGCATTCGTCATCTCCACTTGTAGGGTATGATTGCCGGCCAAATTAGTATTGAGCACCGGATTAGGGGTATTAGCCCCTGATTGAATAAGACTAGCCGGAGTCCAAGAATAATCAATGGCACTACCGTTATTATTTTGGATGGCAATTTGAAGGCTATCCCCCATACAGGCAGACTGCGCCCCCGGAACCGCGACATCTATCACATCAAAATCGACCGGTTTTGTCACAGAAGACGTACAACCATTACCATATTCAATCGTCAAAGTGACTTCGTTTGGATTGGTAACAAACTGAGCGGTTTCCTGCTGCTGGTTGCCGGAAAAACTCCAATTATAAGCGGTAACATCCGGACTGTTCGGATACCCCGAAAATTGAATACTTAACTCATTATTGGTACATCCTAATAGTGCAAAATCAAAGTCCGCCACCATAGAGTTTTGATTAATATTTGCCGTATAAGTAGCCGTACAACCACCCGCATCCGTAGCCGTCACGGAATACGTGCCGGGCGCCAAACCACTTAAATCTTCCGTATGCGGATCAACAAATCCTGCAGGGCCAGTCCAATTATAAGTAACCGGCCCGACTACTGTGGTCGGCATCAAGTCAATACTTCCTCCATTTCCATTACAATCAGCATCCACGACATTCGCATTTAACTCAAATCCCGGGGAAACCGTCACCCAATTATCATGTGGACAATGATTTGCATTCATCACACACAAATACATTGTACCGGGCTCCGTAAATGTATAGAATGAATCAGTAGAGACAAGTTGTCCGTTATTAATCCACATAAACATATAAGGCTCCACGCCACCGGTAGCGATAGCTGTTGCCGTTGCCGGAACGCCACAAGTTGGGTCTTTGATAATTGTTACATCCGTTGCAGGTGGATCCACAATGGTCCCCGAAGCGGATGCAGTGCATCCCGTACCATCAATGACCGTTACAGAATAATCTCCTGCACTTAAGCCGGAAACATACACATCCGACGAACCTGTACTCCATAAAAAAGTATAAGGTTGGTGCCCACCTGTGGCACTTACGACCCCAACTCCATCATTGTAACCATTACAAGTAATATCACTCAACTCTAAGTTTACGCCCAACGGATTATTGACTGAACCGGCAGCGTTAGACTGGCAACCAAAAACATCTGTGACCGTCACAGACAAACTTGATGTATTGGGATTCTGAATAATCTGAGTAGATTCTCCCGTATTCCAAGCATAAGAATAGCCGGGCGTACCCCCTACCGTATAGGCAGCATAGGTATCAGAAGTACAAGGATCACCAACCAATTGGACATTGGTCACAATGGGATCCGGCTGTTGCAAAGTAAAAGACTCTGTTGCAGTCAATCCGTTTGCATCTGTCACTGTTACAGAATAATCCCCACCGGTCAAACTCCAAGCGGTATGCCCACCTGCCGTTGCCACACTCCACTGATACACGTAAGGCTCTTGCCCCCCGGTGGCCGTAGCGGTGGCACCACCATTGGTGTAGCCATTACAAGTTGGTTTTTGTAAGTCAAGACTAATCTGAATTTGGGCAGATAATTTTACTCCCGTTAAAACTAGGGCCAAGCTAAAGCCTAAGCTCCATAACTTTTGGGTAAATGATGTAAAATTGTTCATAGTACTCTGTTTATTTGTTCTTAAAGTGTCTTGTTAGGGGAGGACTTTAACTGTAATATTTCAACCCTTCTTTCCCGAGCTGCTTTAGGATTATATACAGACGCTTGTCTGTTTTTCGGTGAATCACTCACATCCGGAGCAGCCTTTGATTCGCCGTAAGGCTTAATGACTACTTGTATTCTTCCACTTTCAAAATAAGGTCTCAAGTATCCATTATCTTGCTCTTTCAAAAACTTCTCTACATTATCTATTCTTCGTTTTGTCAAACTCACATTATATTCTTCTGTGGCCAAAGGGCTGGCAAACCCCTTGATGATGATTTTTACATCTCTATTTCTAGCCATATATTTTTTTAGCCTTTCGGCAAAACGCTTCAAACTCTCATATCCTCTAGTCACTTCTTGCTCAAAAAACCTTTTAACTTCATCCTTAGCGGCTTGTTGTTTGGCTGGCTCAAAGCCTTTGGAATATTCTCTCATATACAAAGACTTTAACTCCATATATCTTCTATAGGAAGTCTCATAGCTCGAAGTAGCAAATTCACTAGTGGTCCTTGGGTTGGGTTCGTCATTATGAAAATAAACAGGTAAGGTAGCATAAATACCTTCATTCTTTTCCAGATACAGATTTTTGGTTATTTTTTTACTTTCAAAAGGAAGGTTTTTGGTGGTAAAGCGTACCGTATCCGTAGAAAAACCTTCTCGATAACCAATCAGCATGTAATCCTTACCAAAATCAATGGCAAAAGGAAATTCATTACTGGCATCATTCACGTGTTGTTCTTGACGATTATTGCTTAAATCAATCAATCGTACACCCGCTTTGGGGAGTGGTGTCTGTGTTATTTTGTCAAAGGTCAAGGCCAGCAACTCTAATTTGGGCTCCAACAACAAATCTTTCTCTATAACTTCTGAGTTTTGGGCCTTTATGGTAGAGACCAAGACGGTATCGCCTATATAACCATCGCGCAAACCAATGACTTGATACTCTTTGCCAAGCTCTAACGGAAAGAAGTATCTACTTCCGTCATGCTGAATGCTCGCCGTATCCACAGTCCCATCCGTTAAATTCATTAATCGGACTTGAACTCCGCTTAATAACGCCCGGTTGAGCTTGTTTAAAGTATTGACAATCAAGCGAATATTAACCGGAATGTCCAACTCATAAATATCATTACAACACGTGCCGGTTTCATCATCTATCAGAGTAGAACTAGGGCGATTGGAAGCCAACCAAGCCTTACGTCCATCCTTAGAAAGGACATAATAGGTATCGTTATAACTGGAATTAGTTGGTTTTTTCAGATTCTCCGCTTCTCCCCAACCGGTCCCTTTTTTCTCGACTTTAAAGATATCAAATAAGCCATATCCGGGTAGTCCATTAGAGCTAAAGTAAAGGGTTTTTGTGTTTGAATCATAAAAAGGCGTGACTTCTTCATGTGCGGTATTCGCCTGTTTCAGATTTTCCGGCTCACCAAAACTATTTTCGCCTGTCATTGGGGCTCTCCAGATATCCATACTTCCTATGCCGCCAGGGCGATTAGAAGCAAAATATAAAAAAGCTTGTCCATCTTCCGTCGCAATGGAAGGGTGAGTTACATTCGCATTTGGTGTATTAATGGTGTCGGACAATTTTTGGGCCTGTCCCCAACTTCCATCCGATTGCTTTTCAGAAAAATAAATCTGACAATGAATCTGTCCGACTTTATCATAATCACAAATAGTAAAATAACCGACTGAATGATCTTCATTAAAATTCATATTCCCGACATGCTTATCGGGAGCTAAGTTAAAGGGAGCATCCAGTTTTACACCGTCTTCCCCATCTTTAGCGACCATTATTTTATTAAAGTAACGCTTAGGCTTAGCTCGGTCTTTTTCATACAAAAATCGCAATGAGGTATAATACACCTTATCCCCGTCTCTAGCATACCCAAAGTCAGAAGAAGACGAATTAATTCTATCTCCCAAATTAGTTACCTTTATTTCTTCTTCAAATAAAGGATTCGCTTTAGCCCAATCGTTATGTTCTAGATATAATTCGGCAATATGATATAAGGTATCGGCACTGGTGCGATGCTCCATCCACTGTTTATAATGCGCTTCTGCTTCATCATATTTACCTTGACTATTTTCGGAGTAACCCAACCAAAACAAGGCGTTTGATTGATAGGTAGAATCCAAAGGAATCGCCAATTCATAGTATTTTTCCGCAATGGCAAAAGCCGTAAATTTTCTAGCGGCATCAGCGGCCCCCAAAATATAGGAGAGCTTGGTACTATCCATTTCGACGGCTTTCTGATAATTTCGCATTGCCCCAAAGTAATCATTCTTCTCAAGGTACTTTTCAGCGGTCTTGGCGTAAGAGCGTTTGGTCTGCCCAAAAGCCAAGGCAGGAAGGAGGAGCAAGAATAAAAGACTTGTAATCGATTGTTTCATCTCAATTTTTGTTTGCGCAAAAGGTTAGAGGTAAGGTGGGCAAATTTTACTTTCAACCGGCTCCGGTTTTTTCACAACATAAATCACGGTAAATTCGGGGCCACCGTTACTTGTTGATGCATTAGTAAAAGCAGAGACATTGGCATCATAGCTCAATCCAAACTGCCACTGGTTATACATCACATAAAACGTCGGAATAAGGGCATCACCCAGCCTTGCGGCAAAACCCGGCTCCAAAACTAGATGGTTTCCCGGTTTGTCACTCAGATGTATTCTAGTAGAACCGGACAAAACCGTCTCTTCGTGCGGATATTGCATCTGCTGATTCACAGCTAAGACCAGGTCGAAGTTTTTAGACACCTGAGCAGCTCCATGTGCATACAAAGAGACTCGACCATATAAATCTACATTTTGTAAATCTTCAAAACTAGAATTCGGCTTATTCAGATTAAAATAAGCCCCACCAAAGTTCAATCTGGTACGATTAGATTTAGAGAGATTATAATTTAAGCCGGCTGTAAAATTGGGGAAAAATTTATTCGTTTGTGAAAAATTCTCATTATTGCTGAAGCTCGGATTGTATTTTACACCATCCCATTTGCCATCAAATCTTAAATCGTCCATTTTGAAGGCACGTTGAGTCAACCCGGCCATCACCCCAAAGGTCAGATACTGATTTTCAAACAATCGGCGGGTATAACTCCCCACTAAACTGACTCTCGTAGAACTCAAACGAGAATCACCTGCTTGGTCATGATACAGATGTACCCCACCACCAAAAAATCCATTGGGATTATATCCATCACCAAATTTCATGTCAAAGGCACCGGAAATCACCTTATAGGAGACCGGTACGGAAGTCCATTGACTTCGATAAGCTCCCGCATACCGCATCTGACCATCTATCAGCCCGACTAAAGCCGGATTCAGATTCATCTGAGCATTATAATATTGGGAGAAATGAATATCCTGACCGTTTATTTGCGGTAAAACAAATAAAAAGGACAAAATTAATGTCGAAAGGAAAGTAGTTTTTCTCACGATACAAATAGTATTTGGTGTTAAAAAATCAATTTAGGACGATTATTACTATTGGGGTATCGGCAATGCGTGGTAGAGTGTAATGCAGGTATGTTTTCAAATTCGTTCATTATCATCGGTGAAAGGGAAACCTATATAACAGCACAAAGGTAGCTCTTTTTTTTTGATTTCGCAATTTTTCATGTCACGTTTTGGGTTTTCTGAGACTTGCTTTGCTTTTTATTTTATTACTTCCGTCACAACAAACTATTTCATCTTTAAACCACCCAATCACTTGCCCAAAACCACAAAATTTGCCATAATAGTCAAAAAACAAAAAAAAAACGCTTTTTTTGACCACATAACTAACCTCTTACAAATGTAAAAAATATCAAATATTATATTATTTATTATATATATATGTCAAAATTAACTCCAATCGACTAACCCAAATGCTATTTAGTGGCAATTTTGACTCTATTTTTTCACTGAAAATATGTCACAAATTTGGAGAGTAAATTTAGGTATTAATAATTAGCTAAACGTGGTAAAACCGATATTTCACCTAAGCTAATTACAAGATTCACTATAATAGGTTGATGTGGTTTGCAAGATTAAGTATTAAGCAAATTGAGTAATAATCCCCGTAAAATGCGCAATCGCAGTAGGAGCCCTATCGGTGCTATCAAAACGGGCCGAGACGGTATTGAAGCATGATAATAACGGAGCAAAACAGGCCTGCGCAGACTGGCAAGTGCATAAAAAAGGCATTTTAAACCATCAAGTACCAAATTAGCGACTCCCCAATCCACCTAGACTATCCTCCCAAAAGCAGGAAATAAATAGGACAGACTTTGCTATCCAACCAAACCCTCCATACTCTCTTCTAATTGCCTAGCCTCTTTCAAAAAGGTTTCTACGTCCATTTCTCTAAAGAATAACATTCCGTGACTGGCTCGTAAACGGGGACTCTCATTTTGATAAAAGAAGTCCTTTCCAAGGAGCAAATATAATGTCTCCATCTGCTCCACCCATATTTTTTGCGCAAGCTTACTAAACTTGCCATCATACATGTAACTGGGAAAAGAAGCTTCGACTTGCGTCAAATAGCAATGCTCAAAGGAGGCATCTAAGGTCGCCATCCCGTTTAGAGAGACCGGTACCATCACATCGGCTTCAGAAGGTCTAAAGCGGTACCACACATTGCGATAGCCCCAAATCCTAAACCCGGACAAATCTTCTTCTTTTGACCACTGACGAACCGCCGCCGCAATAGCCTGCAATACCTTATAGTGCGTATCCGGCCCACTGCCTTCCGGATCAAGAGCCAAACTCAACACCGTCGGCTTTATCTCCCGCAACTGCTCTAATATCGGCAAAACATCACGATTTTTCTCCGGCTGCTCCGTAAAAATATCCCCCGTGTAAAACCCTAATCTCAAGTGATGTACATCCCGCACCCGAATACCAAAATGTGCCCAAACCAATTCTTCTTCAAACTCCCGAATCATCCCTTTCAGTTTCTGGATGTCCGCCGGATTTTTTTGACCATCGTAGCTATTCCGCAATACCGACAATATCCCATTAATCTTAAAGAATAATTCTTCTTCATTATGAACATCGTAGATGGACAAAATGGCACGCACTACCCGATGTGACAATCCCCGATCTTGCTCAAATTGGTCTTCAGCAGCTACCGCAGACAAAAAATGATAGACATCCTTGTCCCATTTATATTTATAGCCGGAAGAGAAGAAATCCGGGAACTTGACCATCTGAATCAACCCCTTTTCTAATAACCGCTTGGTCTCCATAAGGGTTTTTATCACAAACTTATTCGTCACGGCCGTAAAACCCGAAGTCATTACCGAAAACTGCGCCGTATTAGATTCATCCCGCAACAACCGGTGTACATGCGGCAACAGGCCCAGCATCACATCATCATGATGGGGCCCCGTATGATAATACCGCTGATTGGATTCAGGCTGCATGCCTTTGCCTATCTTCTCGACAATGGATTTTTGGACTTCTTTGACCGTAGTTTCAGAAAGATGGGGTATCAGTCGGCAGTAAGAATCATTTTTGAGATCATCCAAGGTCAATCGGCTACCAAATTTATCGAGTTTTTGACATAATTGAATCACCGAGCGCTCCGTCTTTTCTTGTGTCCACCCTCCTTCTTGATAATATCGCTTTACCTCGTCCTCCAGCATGGATGCCGCTCCTTCTGTGATATAAAAACGAGCCATTTTGAGTTGCTGTAGTACCGTTGCCGGCAAAATATTAGTGGGTTCCGATTCTAAAGACTGCTTAACAATCTGTGCTTTCGCTTCTCCGGCGGCAAAGATTATGGCCGTGGTGTTCGGATTGTAGGTAATGGTCCCCAGTCCAATAGTAATAACCAAACGGTTTTTGGAAACCTCAATCCCACCCAAATCCCCTGCTGCCACCGCTTGGGTCTCAAAATTAGTCTCTGTCAATCGAGTAGTCGAAAAATGATCCGACCCTCTTGTATTAAAGGCGATGTGCCCATCGGGCCCAATACCTCCCAAAAAGAAGCCAATTCCTCCCAAACCTCTTATTTTTTGCTCATAATCAGCACACCACTTATCTATACGAAAAATGGCTTCTTGCTGCCTAGCCTCCAAACGGTTTGCCGGAGACCGATAACGCAAAGATAAATCTACCTTCAAATCAGGAAATAGCTCGTCCAGATGCCCTGATTCCCCATCGGGGCCAAGCGAAATCTGATTGGCGTCTATGAGGAAGGCATTGGCCGGATTAAGACCAAATCCCTTGATATAAAACTCCTGCACATAATGATAAAAACTATTTTTTTGAGCCGAATCAATCGGAAAAAACTCATCAATTTGTACAAATTTCAAATCTCCAAGGAAAGGTTTTTTCTTCAGAGTCAACCCATTTTGCGCAAGCAAGTCTTGGACGCTCTCCTCTTCAAAATGGTCTATAATGTACTTCGTCCACTTAATAAAATACTCCGGAGTCTTTCCCGTCGGCAAACTTATCACCCCACTAGGATTCGCCTCCACCCATTCTAAAAACCGAAGAGCCGACAAAAAGCCTAATTTGGGAAAGTTATCAACAATCAAATACGGCAACTTGGTGGACATTTCTTTTAATTGGGGAGACTTCTCCAAAAACCGTTGCTCTACAAGGGTCAAATTGCTTTTCATCTTTCAATTGTTTTTAAGGTTGGGCTAAAGGTAGCCCTTTTTCCGGCTAGAAAACAAGGATATCCACTCGAATTAATCTTTTTTCCTAAAAAAGTGTTTGTTGGATAAGGTCCTGCACAAAAATAAGACATATTAAACATGCTCTCCTCCAAACGCTATTTCCCAAAACACACTTATACGCCTGTACAAAATCTACAGGTTCATTTTTTGGGGAACTTACTTGGCAGAATAATCACGGTCGATATTTATCAACCCCAAAGCAGGAAAAAAAAGCCATGGATGCCCATTATCCTGTTTAACGATGGGCAAGACCTAAAAAAGATGGATATCAAGTCCATCTGGCGAAAGCTTATGAGAACGCATAATATCAAACCATGCGTTATTGTCGGCATTCATAGCAATGCAAATAGAAATCAAGAATTAGGCACTACGCAGTTTTTGGAATCCAACGGTCATGGCAAGGATTCTGAAGCCTATCAAGATTTTATTATCACCCAATTGATACCTTATCTCAAAGCTCAATGGGGGTCAGAATCTCCGATTTGGATGGCCGGCTTTTCGTTGGGGGGACTTAGTGCCTTGGATATTGGGCTCAACCAACCGGATTATTTTGCCGGCATCGGTGTTTTTAGTGGGGCTTTGTGGTGGCGTGATGCCCCCTTCTCTCCAAAAAATCCAAACGCTCATTTAATTATTCCCAAAAAAATTATGGCACTCCCTAGTCCGCCCCAACTAAAATTCTGGTTTCAGACCGGCACCTTGGATGAAACCAATGACCGGGATAACAATGGGGTGATTGATGTGATAGATGATACTCTCCGGACCATCCATAAATTAAGCAAGATAAATGTACCCCAAAAAAACATCGCTTACCTCGAAGTGGTAGGCGGGAAACACGATTACCAAACATGGGCAAAAGCGATGAAAAATTTCTTGATTTTTTGTTGCGGTCAAGACTAAACCCTTCTCATAAGCAAAAATTCACTTCTTCCGATTAGCTCTAAACCACCAATAGGACAGACATCTAAAACCATCGGCCAGATATATCCATCTCACCTGCTATTCCATGGCCGCCAGCAATATCTTACACACTTTCCGAATCTCCCCTTTGGCAATAATCAATGGTGGAGCAATCCGAAAACTCTTTTCGTCAAATAAAAACCAGTCGGTAATTACCCCATTTTGAATACATTTGTCCACGACATCGAACATTTTCTCTGAAGACCTCATCTCCACCGCCATCATAAGACCTTTCCCACGAATTTCTACGATTTCAGGATGTACCAGCAGTTTCCTGAAAAGGGCGCCTTTTTCTTCTACTTGTTCTAACAACTTTCCTTTTAACAAAGTCTTGATTGTCGCCAGCCCGGCCGCCGCACTCACCGGATGCCCCCCAAAAGTCGTGATATGACCCAGAATCGGATTTTGCGCAAGCACCTTCATTATCTTTTTAGACGCAATAAAAGCACCGATGGGCATGCCGCCCCCCATCCCTTTGGCCGTCAATAAAATATCCGGTGTCACCCCAAATCCTTGAAAGGCGAAGAAATGTCCCGTCCGTCCATAGCCGGTCTGTATCTCATCAAAAACCAACAAAGCACCCACTTCCTTACACCGTTTTCTCAGGGCGCGTAAATAGGATTTTGTCGGCACAATAATGCCCCCTTCTCCTTGAATGGGCTCTATAATCACACAAGCCGTACTTTCCGTAATCAACTCTAAATCAGTGATTTGTCCGTAGTTTATGTGCTTTATTCCCGGCAATAACGGATAATAGCCATGGTTAAAGACAGGAGGATTCATCAGACTCGCCGCCCCCTGTGTGCTCCCATGATATGCGTTCTTGGCTGCGATAATTTCGTATCGTCCCGTATATTTCTTGGCCAGCTTCATCGCCCCTTCTACGGCTTCACTCCCCGAATTTACGAAGTAAACCGAATTCAGTTTTTTCGGCAACGCTTCGGTAATGGCTTTCGCCAATTGCACCTGCGGAGCAAGGACATACTCCCCATAGACCATCGCATGCAAATATTGATCGGCTTGCTTCTTTACTGCTTGGACAACTTTGGGATGGTTGTGTCCCAAGGCACTCACCCCTATTCCCGAGATAAGATCGACGTAAGCCTGCCCCTTACGGGAAAAAAGATAGATTCCTTTTCCTTTGACAATATCTAATGCCAAGGGCATCGGACTCGTTTGGGCAACATGCGATAAAAATAGTTGTCTTAAATGGGTCATAACTCGTGCTCTTTTAGGCTGTTAATTAACTGTTTTACGTGAATAGCTAAACTTCAAAGAAAACATCTTTCACCGGCAAGCGGAATCTAGGGCCATAAACGCCACCATCCGCTCGTTTGCCGCAGGAGATGACCATATTAATCTTTGCTCCTTTCGGCAAATCCAACAACTTCCTAATACGTCTAGAATCCATCCCCTCCATGGGACAAGAATCATAACCTTCGGCCCCTAAAGCATACATCAATGTCACCGCCCCCAGACCTACACTTTTGTGACTCATAGTCAGGACTTGACCGGCTCTGACTTCCCGAAACATCGGCCGGCGTAGCCCCACAAAAAAGGAAAAAATCATTTTAAAAAAACCAAAGATACCCAAAAAATCAAAATACAATGTAGGTATCGTCTTTGTAAAATAAGTGCTGGCTCGAATCGGCTTGTCGTCAGGTTCTTCCCAAGCTACCTTGCGGGCAAAGTCTAAATTAGCGTCACAGCGCTGTTTCCAATAGTCATGACGGGTCACCACGACAATCAAATTTGGAGCTGTCTTTGCCGCCGGCTGGCTCATGCAAGCTTTCACAAGGGCCTCTTTTTTAGCCGGGCTCTTGACATGATAATACTCCCACAATTGCAGATTACTGCTACTTGGTGCCAATATCGCTGCTTCTATACATCGCTTGATAACCTCATCCGGTACTTGTTCCGGCAGATACCGCCGGATAGAACGCCGACGCTCTAATATTGCTCTAAATGTTTTATCCATTTCCTTCATTTGTTGGTCTCTGTATGGCTCATCCATATTGGGGCAAAAAATAATCATTTTTGCTTAAATAAGTGGACATATTTAAATGTTTTTTCGGCTTATCCGCCTATGTCAACAGACAGCCGAATTATGCGAGACCAAGCGAAAACGCTTATTCATAAGCGACACCATTGAGAGATAAGCCGTTAGACGGGACACTTAAGCTTTGGGGCAATCTTGTCTTTGTTTCGAGCGCATATCTTACCTCCTCCATTGAGATTTTGCCGTAACCTACATTCAGGCACATCCCTACAATCAATCGCACCATGCCACGCAAAAAACGATCGGCAGAAATATGGAAAATCATCTCCCTTTTTTCCGGAAGGAATACCCATTCCGCTTGGGTCAAGTGACAAATCGTTGTCTGATTATTCCCGCCAGTCTTACAAAAGGAGAAAAAGTCATCATAGTCTAATAACAGCTTAGCCGCCTTTTGCATTTTGGCGGTATCTAACTCATCAAACTTTGCGATAGTCGTAATCCACTCTTGCCGAAAAGGATCCTTATCGCCCTTAATCCGATAAATATAACTTCGTTGCCGAGCATCAAAACGAGCATGGAGATTATCTGCCACGATTTCAGCAGATTTTATTGAAATGTCTTTCGACAAAATCCGATTGAGCTTATAGGGCAGGTGCTCCAGCGTTTTTTCGGTATCAAAATGGGCATAATACTCTTCTGCATGTACTCCGGCATCGGTACGTCCACAACCAACAATTGAAATGGGCCGGTTAAATAACTTTGACAGCGCTAACTCAATTGTTTCCTGAACAGTAGTTGCATTGGGCTGAATCTGCCATCCCGAAAAACGGGTTCCATTGTAAGCTAGACGAAGCAAATAGCGCATACAAATGTTTTAGCGAAAGGTCAACAAGGAGAAAGGCGATGAGCATTTCACCGTATGAGTAAACTCATAAGCGTATGTGCCCAATTATCACCACAGGGAAAAAACTTATGCTGCCAAGAGTTTTTCCAATTTGGACTTCTTCAGTTTTTCTTCTGTGTAAGCTTTGTCGATTGTAAACTCTTTTACACTTTTCTCTGATGGCAACTCATACATGGCATCCATCAAAACGGCTTCGCATATCGACCGTAGTCCACGCGCGCCCAATTTATAATGTAAAGCTTTTTCGGCAATTAGCTCCAAAGCTCCATCCGTGAAATGAAGCTTAATGCCCTCTAACTCAAACAATTTTTTATACTGCTTGACTATTGAATTTTTAGGCTCCACCAAGATGGTTTTCAAGCTCTCTACATCCAAGGGATTCAAATGAGCGATGACGGGCAACCGTCCTATCAATTCGGGTATAAGTCCAAACTTCCGAATATCTTCATGTGTCACATACTGCAACAAATCATCTTCTTTGATTTCAGCATCTCTAGTAGAATTGTATCCGATGACCTGCGTATTAATTCGACGACCAATAATCTTTTCGATGCCATTAAAGGCGCCACCCGCAATGAACAAGATATTACTGGTATCAACTTGAAGCATTTTTTGTTCCGGGTGCTTACGCCCACCATAAGGCGGGACACTCACCACTGTACCTTCCAATAGCTTAAGCAAGGCTTGTTGTACTCCTTCCCCCGAAACATCTCTGGTAATAGAAGGATTATCGCTTTTCCGAGCAATCTTATCAATTTCATCGATGTAAATGATTCCTCTTTCCGCTGCTTCTATATCAAAATCACAGGCTTGCAGCAAGCGACTCAATATACTCTCGACATCCTCTCCTACATACCCCGCTTCGGTCAACACAGTGGCATCCACAATGGTATAAGGCACATTCAACAAACGAGATATTGTCTTGGCAATCAAGGTCTTACCTGTCCCAGTCGGCCCTGCAAACAAGATATTGGACTTTTCCAGTTCGATATCTGTCAGGTCCGGATGGTTCAGTCTTTTGTAGTGATTATAGACGGCCACAGCAATGACCTTTTTGGCCTGATCTTGACCAATAATATATTGATCTAAGAAATCGACAATTTCTTTGGGCTTTTGGATGGTTAGTCCCGCTGATTTTTTGGTTAGCTTGGATGGTGGCTTGATATTCAGCTCTAAGCTCACAATATCCATGGCACTTTGTGTGCATTGCTCACAGATAAAACCATCTAACCCTGTGACAAGAATCTGCACTTCATTAGCATCTCTTCCACAAAAAGAACAATATTCTACCGACTTACTCATAAAGATTTACATTGAAATAGCTACACAAGTAGCCAAAAAAACTAGGCTTTACGTGCTAAAACCTCATCCACTAAGCCATACGCTTTCGCTTCTTCGGCTTTCATCCAGTTGTCACGGTCACAATCCTTCTCAATTTTCTTATATGTCTGCCCGGTATGATTACTTAGGATATTGTACAATTCTTTTTGCATCTGCTTAATCAAATGATAAGAAATCTCCATATCAGAAACCTGGCCTTGCATGCCTCCCAAAGGTTGATGAATCATCACCCGACTGTGGGGCAATGCCGTTCTTTTGCCTTCTGCTCCTGCTGCCAACAATACGGCACCCATACTAGCCGCTAATCCGGTACAAATGGTTCCTACATCAGGGGATACATATTGCATCGTATCATAGATACCCAAACCATCAATTACAGAACCACCGGGGCTATTGATGTACATCAAAATATCACGCTTAGCATCCGTTGACTCCAAAAATAAAAGTTGAGCCTGAATGACATTAGCGACATAATCACTTACCGGGACTCCCATAAAAATAATTCTATCCATCATCATTCTAGAGAACACGTCCAAACCGACGATATTCATTTTTCTTTCTTCGATGACATTAGGGGTAAAACCTTGGATATTGGGCGCCGTAGTCCGGGCATATTTTTCAAGGTGCATACTATTCATCCCTAGATGTTTAGTTGCATACTTTAAAAATTCATTTTTATGAAACATTACGCTGTATTTTCTGTGCCTATTTTACAATAGGGGGTTAAAAAAGTCTATTCGGCCTTTTGGCAAAACACATACTTAACGAAAAAAACTCGTCATCATGTGATTCTTTAAAAAGAAGTTCACATTATTTTTGCCTTATAGCAGACAAAAAAGTATGATAGTTAAATGAAAAAAACGGACAAATGTTGCACAAATTGCCCTTAAAAACCACTCTTTGACTACTCAAAAGTTTCTTTTATTTTTTCATTAAACTCGGTATCAGACACACTCAAGTCATTGGTTTTCAATGATGGTCTAACGGTCTCAAATAATCCAGTATCCAGCAACCCATTGAAAGTACTTTCTACTTTACTTTTATCTTTTTGCATCGTTTCCTCAGCAACATTCATGATGATTTCATGATGTGGATCGATGCCATATTGCCGCCCAATGCTATGGGCAATGGCATGCTTTATTTCATGTTCTGTGGGCGCAGCAACTTCATATTTATCCACCAAATTGGTCCGGATGGTTGACCAAATTAAATCTTTTTCGATTAAAGGCAAATCCTTATCGATGGCTTCTTCCTCTATACCATCGTTGGTAGCCATAATCATTTTCTTGATAAATTCGGAAGGCAATTTGACTTGGTTATTATCCAACAGATAATTTTTCCAATTCATCATAAGGATTTGGTTGGCTTCATTGGTAAACTTACCTTCAAAGAACTCTACCAATTTTTCTAGTGCTTTTTCTTCAGAATCTACGACACCTGGACCAAAAAGGCTATCAAAAAAATCCTGATTGGCCTCTGCCGGTACTTTTTTAGTTGCCGAAATGATCTCCGCGTTTAATTTTTGCGGAAGCTCTCCTTCAAAATCATCCGCCAAACCCAAAAATGTGGAAGCAATATATTTTTCATCTTTTACCGAAAGGTCCTCAAAAGGAGCCCAATCAAAAGAATCACCGACTTTAGCTTTCGCCAATGTTTTAATGAGCTTATCATTGTCTATTTCCGCCACTCTCAATGTCGCTTCATGAGATATACCGCCTTCCTTAGGTGTATCACCATCTAATTCCGTCAATTTAATGGTCAAGGTAGCAGATTCATCAAATTCAGCATCAGCAGCTTCATCGGTTCCCATGCTCAATTGCGCCTGCTCCAGTTCTTTTTGGGCAATTTCTTGCAGATTGTTTACCTTATAGTAATCAAAAGTATGGTCTATTGGCTCTTGGATGTCAAAGTCCGGCACAACGGCCAAGTCAAAAGCGAATTGAATATCTTCGTTCTGATCCATTTTAATTTCCGGGGGCTCAAAGTCATCCGCCGCTATTGGACTACCGATATAATTAAATTTATCTTCATCAATCTTGTCAAAAAGTGCCTTGGAAGTCATTTTTTCGATCATCTCAAGATAGATTTGATTACCTACCATTTTTTTCACGAAAGTTAATGGGGCCGCTCCCTTTCGGAAACCCTTCCATTGGGCATTTTTGCGATATTCTTTGAGCTTTTTGGTAAATTCTTTTTGCACATCGTCCTTTTCCAAAGTAATGGAAATACGATATACATTGTCTTCTAGGTTGGTTTTCTCTACTTTTGACATGCAAAGATGGTTTTGTTAAAAACGAAATCAACGAGTGATTTAATTCGATAAAAGCAATTATTCAGTATCGGGCTATGGGGCTAAAAAAAAAAGGGGCTAAAGCCCCTTTTTCGTGGTGCGGGTAAAGGGAGTCGAACCCCCACGCCTTGCGGCACTAGATCCTAAGTCTAGCGTGTCTACCAATTCCACCATACCCGCAATTCCCCTTGTTTTAGTAAAGGAATATACCTCTGTTAAATGAGTATCCAACCAAGTCCTATTCCTAAGGGATGGCAAAGATATGACCTTTCCAAGAAAGATGGCAAAAAAAAACAATTTTTTTTGCCATCTTTCTAAGGATAGGCTACTAAATCGTACCAAGACAAGATATTCTCCAAATTAATCGTCAGAGAGATCGTAGTTTGGAGAGATTTCATTCGTTGAATTGTCATAAAACTCATTAATGATGCGAATTACCTCATCAACTTCGTCTGTAATATTTAGCAAATCCAAGTCTTCGGGATTAATATTTCCGGCACCCAGCATCGTGGTCTTTATCCATTCCTTCATCCCATTCCAGTAAGAAGAGCCCATCAGAATCACGGGGACTTTACTAATTTTTCGAGTCTGAATTAGGGTAATGACTTCAAATAACTCATCCAAAGTCCCAAATCCACCCGGCAAGACGACAAAGGCCTGCGCATATTTCACAAACATGACCTTACGGACAAAAAAGAACCTAAAGTCAAGACTCATATTATTCCCGATATAGGGATTATCATGTTGCTCAAAAGGCAAGGCAATATTTAGCCCGACTGAGGTTCCTCCACGTTGATAGGCTCCTTTATTACCTGCTTCCATTATTCCCGGCCCGCCACCGGTAATAATTCCATAGCCTTCATCTACTAATCGTCCGGCTACTTCAACGGCCATTTCATAATACTTTGTGCCGGGCTTTGTTCTAGCGGAGCCAAACACAGAAACACAAGGCTCAATATTGTTCAAAATATCAAAGCTATTTACAAACTCAGATATGACCTTAAACATGGTCCAAGAATTCTCACCTTTTACATTTGGTGACCATCTTTTTATCTTCTTTTTTTCCATCATACTTAAATTTTACAGTAACTCTTTAGCTTCCCCTGAAATAGGCAAAAAATAGCCATCTGACTTCAAAACCAGGTGGGGAGAAATATCTCAATAGTTACATAATTTACAAAAACAAAGCCTACCTAAGAAGGTAGGCCTTTAATTTTGACGCAAGGTAGATTTTTTTTCACATAATTCCAAAAAATAATGTTATTGTTAATTGGTTCGGTAGTTAGGTAGTTTACCCAAACAGGCACGACATTTTAACAAAAAAATCTATAAGGAACACGCCCAAAATAAATGTACTTTTTATGTGGCTTCTTTTGTGATTATTCTGCGTTGCTCATCACTCTGGTAGCCCTGCTACCATCGCTCTTCCCGCCTTGTCTAATCCCAAAATAATCTCACTTAATTAAGTACATTTATTCTGATTGTGTTCCTACGAACCTCTGCAATTATCTATTTGTCACTTGTTTTTGGACATCCATTTTAGAAATAACATTGCCACGAGTCATAATAATTAGCCTTTCCACGGCATTTCGAAGTTGCCTAATATTACCTGACCAATCATTGGCTTGCATCTCACTGATTGCATCGTCTGATATAGTCTTTTTGGGCAACCCTTGTACCGTATGGAAACTATTCAGAAAATGATCAACGAGCAATGGAATATCCTCCCGACGGTCATTTAATGGCGGTACATAAATCAAAATAACCGAAAGACGATGATATAAATCTTCCCTAAAATTACCCTTTTCAATTTCTTTTTTCAAATCCTTATTGGTGGCCGCAATCACTCGTACATCTACGTTAATATCCTTTTCGCCGCCTACCCTAGTAATTTTATTCTCCTCCAAGGCGCGTAATACCTTGGCTTGGGCACTCAAGCTCATATCGCCTATTTCGTCGAGAAATATGGTCCCATTATGGGCTTGCTCAAACTTACCAATCCGCTTTTTAACGGCAGAAGTAAAAGAGCCTTTTTCATGCCCAAACAACTCACTCTCTATCAATTCGGCAGGGATGGCCGCACAATTGACTTCCACAATCGGACTTTCCCTTCTTGGACTTTTCTCATGAATCCATCTAGCCACCAATTCCTTACCGGAACCATTGGGTCCCGTGACCAAAACTCTAGTCCTTGGCATGGGAGCGACTAATTCAATATCGCCTTTTACACGAGAGATGGCTTCAGACGTACCGATAATTTCTTGTATCTTACCGGCATGTCTAATTTTCTGGCGAAGACTTTTGGTTTCGGTCACTAAAGTAGATCGATTAATGGCATTTTTAATCGTAATCTGTAGCTTATTCATATCCAAAGGCTTCTCAATAAAATCGAAAGCACCTTTTTTGACAGCCTCCACTGCCTCTTGGATATTACCATGACCTGATATCATAATGACTGAAACTTCCGGAGCGATGCTTCTAATTCTATCTAAGGTATCAAAACCGTCCATCTTTGGCATCTTGACATCCAGCAACACTACATCGTAGGCGCTTTTTTTAAGCATCGACATACATTCCAGCCCATCTACTGCTTCTTCAATCTTATAATTCTCATACTCCAATAGTTCTCTCAATGAACTACGAATTGGAGCTTCATCATCTACAAGTAGAATTTTGTGCATTCGTTTTGTGTTTAGTGTGAAGGATATGTCCAATACAACAAATATTACGCCAATTCATTATACTTGTTGCGTGCCGGCAAAATTATGTGATTTTTAACTTATATACAAGATTTACATATATATAATTGCCAAAACATCAATATTTATTTAATTTTTAGGTGTTCCATAAAAATAACTGCCCCATACGATATCTCGAATACTACTCAAATTTCGGTCTCCGGCATCGGATAGGTGAGCCCCCCCAAACAGGAGTTTGGGAAAGATAAAGGGGCCACGTTTTACATAATATGACTTCCTTGCTCTGAATTCAAATCTTTTATGACCAAGCGAATCAAGCTTAGCCGTGCCATTATGGGAGATACAGCCAAAAGTCAACAAATAGGGGTTGTACGATTTGCGTGATGAAAGCAAGGGATAGAAAGGCTACAAAATCGGCGGGATTAACTACCTAGCCCCGCAATATTTTTTAGAATCAACTCTAAATCCATCCAGACGGAATAATTCTTAGCATACAGAAAGTTTAACCGTTTCATGGTAGCCATATCCAATTCTACCGGTCTATTGGTAACAAAAGGAGGCAAAACTCCCTTTGAAATATCCGGATAATTCATCATCGAATCAGTCGCAAAATAACCCACCCATGTCCTCTTACCTGAGATTACAGACCATATATTTTTTAGGAACCCTATCTTTTCACGAACTAACCAAATCATTACAGGACTCAGCAATAAAAAAATAAACGCCAGCCCAATATCCATCAATCTTTTATTTCGTTTATTGGTGTTGGTCGCAATATTAAACTTTACTTCCTCAATGTATAGCTCCCCTTGGCTATTTTTGGAGTTGCTACCGATAATACTCATGCTATCTTCCGGCAAAATCTTATAATGAATCTCTTGCCCTAACCTACCCATCCAATGGATTATTTTAGAAGAGGGTACATCTTTAGAGCAAAAAACAATCTCTTCCACCTTATAAATCCTAGCGACCTTATCTAAGTCTTCAATTCCCGAAAGGTAAGTATCAGAATCAAAATCTGTCGTAGGAGCAACAATGCCAATGTAATTTTTCTCATTACCGGTACGGAGCATCAAATGATGCGCTCGTTCTGCTTCCATAAAGGAACCCACAAAAATTAATTTTTCAGGTTGACGCTTACCTACCGCAAAGTGGCGAAATTGAAAAAAATGGATGACCATTCGGCTCACAAAAGCAAAAAGCATCACACCCAAAGTACTTAGCAAAATAATCGCTCTGGAAGTTCTATATTCTAAATCTAAAAATCCATAAATAGCTGCTATACCTAAACTCCCAAATAATATCCCCCGAAACAGCCTTCTCAAATTAAAAGGCTCATCGTATCCCCCATTAAAAAAAATAGATAGCAACCAAAGTACCACATACAATGGGGCATTTACCTTCATAAAACTCAATGGGTAGTAATCAGGGTCATGAAAATAATAACTCGCCCAAAAATTTCGTGCTAAAAAAATCGCCCAATAGAATAAAAGGGCATCCAATGCCGGAAAGAATATTCGTTTGGCTGTATTCTTGGCCAAAGTGATACCTGCCTTTAGGTATATGGCAATATTCAAAAGAAAAATAAAGAATCTGGCCTTTCTGCCGGCAAAATGCTTTTTAGCAAAAATAATCATGGCCTTATAAAAAACACGAACATATTTAATACTATCTCGCTTCGTACTTTCCCCTTTGTAATGTATGATTCGAGTTTCCGCCAGGTAATAATTTTTGTAACCGCCTTGCTGAATACGGTAGGACAAATCAATGTCTTCGCCATACATAAAGTAGGATTCATCCAAAAATCCAACCTTATCCAAAACTTCCTTTCGCATCATCATAAATGCCCCGGCCAACACATCCACTTCTTGGTTCTCATCTTTACTTAAATGCCCAAGATAGTAGCGATTGAAGTATTTAGATGTTGGGAAGAAGGAAGAAATACCAGAAAGTTTATAAAAAGAAGCGGAAGGAGACGGAAACCCCCTTTTAGATTCCGGCAAAAACTGACCACTCCCATCTATCATTTTTACGCCAAGCCCTCCACAATCGGGTGTTTTATCCATAAAATCAATACACTGACGCAAGGTACCTTCTTCTAGGACTGTATCCGGATTTAGCAATAGGATGTATCTCCCTTTAGCCTTTGCCATGGCTTGATTATTGGCTTTCGCAAAACCTACATTCTCGGTATTTGCTTCTAGAATAACATCCGGAAAATTCTTCCTAACCATTTCGCAAGACCCATCTCCGGAATTATTATCAACGACAAAAATCTCCCCATCAATCCCATCCAGTGCCTTCTCCACAGACAATAATGCCTGTTTTAGGAAGTATTTCACCTTATAGTTTACGATAATAATGGAGATGTCCATATACTATTCCTTATCAATATTATAGGGTAACCGTGCCAAAATAGACCTCCCAAGCGTCACTTCATCCGTGTACTCCAATTCGCCCCCAAAAGATACCCCCCGGGAAATTGTTGAAACCGAAATTCCAAGCGGAGCAATAATCTGGGACAAATAATAGATAGTAGTTTCTCCTTCTATCGTTGGACTGATGGCCATGAGGACTTCCTTGATCCCATCTTCTTGAAGTCTGGATTTTAGGGTTTCGATATTCAAATCTTCTGGGCCAATACCTTCAATGGGAGAAATAATCCCTCCCAATACATGGTAAACACCACGGAATTGCCCGGTTTCTTCAATAGCCATGACATCCCTGACAGACTCCACAATACATAAAAAACTTTGGTCCCTTTTGGCGGAAGCACAAACAGGGCAGATTTCATCATCTGCGATGCTATGGCATTTTTTACAATACTTAATATTTTTTACTAGGTTTTCTATTGTTTGCACAAAATCAATGGCTTCTTCTTGGGGTCTAGACAAAAAGTGTAAAACCAGTCTGGTGGCCGACCTTTTGCCGATTCCGGGAAGACTAGTCAAAGATGCTACCGCATCATCAAAGAGTTTAGATTTATTGGCCATTATCCAATTTTAAAAAATTCTGCTCGTGTCCTACAAACATAAGGAAGAAAAGAGTAATAAACAAAAAAGGTGGCTGATAAGACTTCTTTACTCCGCTTTCGTCGGTTAGAATCCCCCGTGGTTATTGGGTCACGAAGAACCTGTATGCTTACCGCCATAGCCTACGCCGCGCCAGGCAGGCCGAAATTCAAATCACCATGCCCTCATAAAACAAGAGCAGCTAGTAAAACCAGCTGCTCTTGTTTTTGATAAAGAAATAAAATCTCTACAATCGGGAATTAATATCCACCAACATTACCAGAGAATTTAGGACCTTTTCCTGCGTTAGGACCATCAGGGCGTCCCATTTCAGTTTCAACAGTAGCGACCTTAAACTCGACGCGTCTGTTTACAAAGCTACGTCCTTCTGTAGGCACCAAGGTAGAACCTTCACCACCATAATTTAAGATTAATCGGCTTCTGTCAATTCCATGCACATTTACTAAGTGCTGGATGGCAGCCATCGCACGATTATAAGAGAGCACATTATTATAGTCGTCTCTTGCTGTCTTATCCGTAAAACCGGTAACAACAATCTTAATCTTAGGATTATTCTTCATGACAGTAGCCACTTGATATAGCTTTTCATACTCTTGCTTTCTGATGTCGTAGTGATTCAAGTTAAAGTGAATCATAGGCAAGAACCAATCTGTAAGGGTACCACCACCATCGAAAGTACTCTTAAAGTCTGCTAACTTCGCATCCACAATCTTATTCACATCTCCTTCAGTTATTTTTGGCTCTGGTGGAATCATCGCTACACCATCCTTACTAATCTTGTATCC
>JANTGI010000006.1 GCA_024762995.1 Saprospiraceae bacterium
TGTTTTTACAAAATCAAAAGCTCTTTTTGACTTTTATGTAAGTTATCAGAGAATAAATGAAATAAACCCACGGTGCTCCATGCAATACAAAATCAAACCAATCCAAAGGCTGCATCCCAACAGCACCACCTAATACCCATCTTAACTTCCCTACAATATGCGGCTCGGGATAAAAAGGAGCTAATCCCAAGGTCAAACTACCGACCAAACCGGTCATAAGTCTTGATTTAGCTTCTTCTAGTGGGCTCATTTTTGGTTTTGGCTCCATTTGTTCTCTTCTTTCGACAAAAGTAGAATCATTGAGTAATGGATGGCGTGACAAGGGTCACATTTCCAAAAAAAAAGCGAAATATCTCTTTCGAAATATTTCGCTTTATATCGGAACTTTGAATCCACTGTAAAAAGTCGATAGTTCGCTTATTCGTCAAATTTTGTTTGGTTCGCCGTTTATTTTTATTTGGTTCAACCGTTCAATCGTAAAACTGTTAAACCTGCCCGTAGCAGGCGGGCTGAATTAATTGATAATCAATAAGTTATGAAGTCAGTTGAACGATTGCACAGCCTGCCCGACGCAGGCGGGTTGACCGATTTAACAAAACTCCCAAAAACCAAATAATATTCTATTAAACGAGAGCAAATCTTCCAAGATGGACTTTTTGCAGTGGACTCAACTTTTAATCAATTCACTTAACTTTCGGCGGTTTAGCCCCCGTGGTTATTAAGTTACTACTGTTCCGTTGTACCGTAGGACCAAATTAAATCATCCCACTTTCAATAGCTCGACATCAAAAACCAAAGTCGCATAGCCGGGAATAGCCGGTGGGGCACCACGCTCCCCATAAGCCAAGTTATAAGGGATATAAAAACGGTATTTGGCACCTTCTTTCATCAACTGCACGCCTTCTGTCCAGCCCGGAATCACTTGGTTTAGACCAAAGGTCGCCGGCTCGCCACGATCCACAGAGCTGTCGAATTTGGTGCCATCCAACAATGATCCCGTATAATGCACGGTCACCTTATCCGTCGCTTTGGGACTAGCGCCGCTTCCTTCCTTAAGGACTTCATACTGCAATCCGGAATCGGTAGTCACAACACCTTTAGCCTTCTTATTTTCCGCAAGGAATTTCTCTCCTTCTTCCAATACACCAGCATTTGCGGACTTAGACTCCTTCGCCTGAAAGTCTGTGATGAGTTGATTGATCTCATTCACATCCACCTTAAAAGGAAGCTCACGAAAAAAGTCCGTCAGACCTTCCATAAATTTTTCTGTATCTATGCTACCTAGATTCTGTCCTGCCAAATTGGAGGCAATAGACAAACCTAACGCATAACTTGCTTTTTCTTTCTCGTTCATTGTTTAGTTTTTGTGGCTGATGCCACGATTTAAAAATTAGTAGCTGAATTCAAGTTTCGATTGCCTACCCGACCGCAAGTAGCGTGCAAAACCGCTACCGATGCACTTACAGCAACCATGCGCAAGGCAGGCCGAAACTAAAACTACTTATTACTGTCTTCGTCTCCAACTTTAAGCAATTCTACCTCAAAAATCAAAGTAGAGTACGGCGGAATATCAGCGCCTGCTCCCCGAGCACCATAAGCCAACTCGGAAGGAATGACAAAGCGATATTTCGCACCTTCCTTCATCAACTGAAGACCTTCTGTCCAGCCTTTTATGACTTGACCTAAACCAAAAGTAGTCGGCTGTCCTCTTTTGTAAGAACTATCAAAAACTTTTCCATCTAATAACATCCCTTTGTAATGTACGGTTACTTTATCGGACGCACTAGGTTTTTTACCTGTACCGGGAGTAAGCACTTCATATTGAAGTCCGGATGCAGTCGTCTTCACGCCCGGCTTCTTGGCATTTTCCGTAAGGAATTTCTTAGCTTCCGCTTCGGCTTTTTCCTTAGCAGCAGCAGTTTGAGCTTTTTGGTATTCCGTAATAGCGGCGTTGGCATCAGCCAAAGGAATCTTTAATTCTTTGCCTTTCTTCACATCCATCATCGCTTCCGCCAACAGATTAATATCAATATCCCCTAGAGCCTGACCCTTTAGATTATTGTATATGCTTACTCCTAGCGCATAACTTGCTTTTTCTCGTGGTGTCATAGGCTTTGGATGACTAAGCTCTTCCTTGCCGGGTGTGGTGGTGGTTTCTGCTTTAGTAGCAGCCGTTTTCTTAGTGCTAGAGCAACTCATGCCCACAAACATCAACCCCATAATCAAAATAATGAGTACTTTTTTCATTCTTCTTTTTTTTTAGTGCGCTTACGCAAAATTGATTTAAAAATTTCTTAGATATCCCATCTGCAATCACTACTATTAGCAGCGCAAAATCCAGGCAGGCTTATCTATTGACTTGCGGAGCCTTTGGTGCTTCGGGTGCGGACACCTTAAACAATTCCACATCAAAAATCAAAGTAGAACCACCCGGAATCGCTTGATTACCGGCATCCCCATAAGCCAAATCTGACGGAATAAAAAACCGGTATTTTGCCCCTTCTTTCATCAATTGAACGCCCTCTGTCCAACCCGGTATCACCTGATTTAGACCAAATGTAGCGGGCTGTCCCCTATCCACCGAACTATCAAAAGTGGTTCCATCCAATAATTTACCGACATAATGTACAGTCACAACATCTGTGGCCTTTGGCTGTTTACCGGTACCTTCTTTAAGCACCTTATATTGCAGACCGGATGCAGTAGTTTTCACCCCTTCCTTAGTCGCATTTTCCGCCAAAAACGCCTTCCCTTCTTCTTTGGCTTTCTCTGCTTCTTTCATGCGTCTTGCTTGAATAATTTCCATTTGAGATTTTTGGTATTCGCCGATTACCGAATCAACAGCGACCAACTCAAACCGTAAATCCTTTTTGCCAAAAAAATCATCACGTCCTTCCTGAAACTGTTTCAAATCTAAAGAATCAAATCCCATATGCGATAAATTCTGTGCGATAGAATAACCTAAGGCATAAGAAAACTTATCCATGGGTGGATTTTCGATAGTATCCGTAAAATAAGCCCGTATCAAACGCTGAATTTCGCTATTAGAAAACTCACCATCCGCTTTCGCAAAAACGTCCTCCATCGCCTTATCCATTCTAGGAAATTCTAATTGAATGCTGTCCTCTTGCAATTTATTGGCATAATTGAGCCCAAGCGCATAGCTTGCATTTTCCAATCCGGAATAATCTTTTTTCTTCTTGTCTGTTTTGCAAGCGGCAAAAGAAATCATGGCGACCATCGCCAAAAACAATAATTTTTTCATCTGTTTATTTTTCATTTTTTGTAACTGCATTGGTTGCCAAGTTTTTAGCAAAAACCTACGGGCGCCCAATCCGTTACCATTTTTTGATACCCAATAAATGCCTCAGCTTAGATTTTTACAAAGTAACTTCCTGTGGGCTTTACTTGGCTAGGTAATTTCGTAAGGACGAAGAAATAATTATTTTAGTATGGCTTTCGCAAAAAATTGAAAATCAACTAAAATGATATCCCCTTATAAAAAACGGCACAAAGGTAGTGAAATATAATAAGATATACCTTAATATTTTGAAAACTATTTAGATACCCAAAAAAAAAGTCCTAAAAGCAGTGCTTCAAGGACTTTGACAAAAAAGCGGAGGAAGAGGGATTCGAACCCCCGGTACCCGTAAAGGTACGTCGGTTTTCAAGACCGGTGCATTAAACCAGCTCTGCCATTCCTCCGAATTGGGACGCAAAGGTAAGCGGCTTTTTTGATAAAAAAAACATCTATACTAGAAAAAACAAAAAATAATCCAATAACCATGAAGGAAAATGACTTTTTGAGCAAAAATAGGCTTTTTTAAGTTGGGTGTAACTATTCACCAAGTAAATCTATCACGGGTAAACTTTTAGCCCAAAAAATAGTTTTACCCTATAGTGCTAATGCTCCTAAGTTATGGTCTTTTTTTCGACTCCAAAACCATGGGCCAATTGACTAATGGCTCTGTTGGAGCATTTCTAAACCCAATTTCATCACACAAGGATGGCTGATAAAAAAAGCATCCTATCAAAAAACAGACTCATGCAAAAAAGTATTTTCGTGCTGCTTTTCGCAGTATCTTCCCTATTTATCTTCTCTTGTAAATCAGAGACCAAAACTTCCGCAACAAGCCATTCTACCCCATCAACCACTCAAGAAACTCCACAAACAAAGGAAAAAGCTCCCGAGGTTAAGGAGGTATCTTTAGAAAATGCGAATTATGTCGTTAATCCTTCCAAAAGTATGATTACATGGGAAGGAAGTAAAGTAACCGGCAAAAAACACAACGGAACCATAAATCTGAGCTCAGGCTCTTTTGTCATTTCAGATGCAAAGGTAATGGCCGGACAAGCCACTTTTGACATGAATTCTATTGATGTTAAAGACTTAACCGGTAAATGGAAAACCAAATTAGAAGGACACTTGAAATCTCCGGACTTCTTTGATGTGACCACCTACCCAACTGCAACCATAACCGTCAAAAACAACGGCTCCGATAGCTTTGAAGGTGTCCTAGACCTACACGGTATCAAAAAAACAATCCAAATTCCTGCGACTGTCACTCAAGAAGGAGAGCAATTTGTGGTGACTGTTAAGCCGACGACTATTGATAGAACCAACTGGGGCGTAAAATACAATTCCGCTAAGTTCTTCCAAAATCTAGGAGACAAGCTGATTAACGATGAGATAAATATCAGCGGCAAGCTTGTCCTTGAGAAAAAACCGAAAGGATAGTTGACCGAAATTTTAAGATAGGTAGATACAAGGTGCGCCTTGTATCTACTATTCATCTAACAAGTCGATATAATCCCCGTTATCAAAGTTCTTTTTGTTGCGCCACCACATAAAAGCAATAAACCCGACAATAAGATAAGGTGCCGCAAACATATATAAAATACCGGTATTTAGACCATTGCCTGATTCTCCCCCATTTTCCATATTGGATTCTGCCGCAATTTTACACATTGGGCACTGTGCCATCACCTCTTGGAAGAAGACCATTCCCAAAACAAATAGAGCCAAGACCAGGATTTTTTTCCGCAAGGAATTCATCTTTATTAATTTAACAGTTTGTAGAAAGCACGAAGTTAACCTATTCTTTGCAGAAATACCAAATCATCCACCTACAAATAGAAGAATAATTGCGTCTTAGCCCACCCCGTTTCGCCTCCTCCCCCATGAATGACCTTTTGATTACATCCAAAAACCGTCCGTCTCCATACCCGACACTTTCTCATTCTCAAACAGCATGTAACAAAGCCAAGAATAAATAAAAAATTGTAATAATCCTTAATACCACTTAGATAATCAACAAAGAATGGGGCAAAAATTTCATTCTGTATTGTCACAAACATAGGAAATATCAATTTTTTATCATATCTTTGCGTGAGAATAAACTATTTTCTTTCCACAAAATGAAAAAAATGAAAAAATCGACTCTTCAATTTTTTATCGCTCTTTTGGCTTTCGGTGCCTTTTTCTCTATGACTTCTTGCAAACAGGCCGCTGACAAAGCTAAAAGTGCTGCCGAGGCGACAACGGATGTTGTTAAAGATGCCGCCAATGCGACTAAAGATGCTGCCAAAGATGCGGCTAACGCAACCGGCGAAATGGCCAAAGATGCCGTTGACGCCACTAAAGATGCGGCCAAAGATGCTGCTGATGCAACCAAAAACGCTGCCGAAAAAGTCGGTGAAGCCGCTAAGGAAACTGCCAAAGATGCTGCTAACGCAACCGGTGAAGCCATTGAAAAAACAGGTGAAGCCGTGAAAAAAATGGCCCATTAATTTATTGCCTATTTTTCCTACTTAGGAATACTTTCAAAATGGTTTTATGCTTATCTTGAATGTGTTTCTTTTGTTACAGTCAAAAGGGGTCGATGTCTATCATCGACCCCTTTTTCTATCCGGATGAATTGAATGGCGGTGCGAAACCTGCCTATTATGGACAAGATATCGCACAAAAAAGAAGTCCATGACAAAAAACCTTCGGGTACCTAAACAGTTACCAAATTACCTGTATATTTGCCTTCATACCATAGGCCCCAAAATAAAACGCTCAGTTAATGAGTTCATTGGGCATTCTACCAAATTAACAAGCAACTATGAAGATTTTTTCTCCCGACCAGATACGCCATATAGAACAAGCGACCTTTCAACATAAATCTCAACCTATCTCTTATTTGGAGTTGATGGAAGAAGCCGGTATTGAATTTGCCGATTCCTTTCAATTAAACTATCCTCCTGAAGACCGCGTAATTATTTTTTGCGGAAGCGGCAATAACGGGGGCGATGGCCTGGTCGTCGCGCGCCAACTCGCTCAAGAAGAGTACGATGTGACTGTTGTCCTACTAGAAATTGGCCAACCAACAGAAGGCAGGAAAACCAATCTCAAACAACTCCCAAAACACAAAAAAGTAGAGGTCATCAAAATTAATAAAAATGATGACCTGCAAGTCTTGGAAGATTTATTGAAGGGGCCAAACAACCAAGTCATCATTGATGCCATCTTCGGTATTGGCCTAAATCGTCCAATCACCGGTTATTGGGCAAAAGTCATTGAACTCATCAACCGACAGCCCTTCCAAATTGTCGCCATTGACATTCCTTCCGGTATGTACGCCAATCAACCGACAGAAGGCACAGCCATCAAAGCGACACAAACCTATACTTTTCATTCTCCTAAGCTAAACTTTTTTTTCCCGGAAAATGAAGAATTTGTCGGAAACTGGGTCGTATTGCCCATCCCATTGGATGAAGAAACTTGCCGGAAGACCCCAACCGATTATCAACTCATTGCGGATGATATTCTCCCCGAAATACCCAAAAGAAAAATTTTTTCCCACAAGGGAACTTACGGACATGCCCTTTTAATTGGTGGACAATATGGAATGGCCGGTGCCGCCTTATTAGCGACTAGGGCAGCCTTGCGAAGTGGCTGTGGAAAGGTGACCGTTTTGACTCCTTCTTGCAACCAAGTCATCCTGCAATTGGGCGCACCGGAAGCTCTTTTACTACCCACAGCTTCCGAAAGGCATTTGTCAGCGATGACCATTTTTACCGGTATTTATTCGGCCATCGGTATCGGACCGGGTTTGGGCAAACATGCAGACACCGTACAATTGATGCACAAACTTTGCAAAGCCAATGCTTCTTTTGTCTTTGATGCAGATGCCATTAATATCCTTTCGGAAAATCCAGACCTTCTCCAAATTTTGCCGCAAGGCAGCATTTTGACTCCACACCCAAAGGAATTTGAACGATTGGCCGGCTCCTGGAATAATAGTATAGAGAGATTGCAAAAGCAAATTGCCTTCTCGAAGAGCCATCAAGTTTATGTCATTTTTAAAAATGCAAAAACCACCATCACGACTCCTTCTGGAAAAGTATTTTTTAATAATACCGGCAGTCCGGGCATGGCTAAAGGAGGAACAGGAGACATACTTACCGGATATCTAACCGGACTCTTAGCGCGTGGCTTGTCCGGCTTAGACGCTTGTCTTCGTGCTGTATATACCCATGGGCGGGCCGGAAACTTGGCAGCTGCGGATTCTAGAAGTACCGAAAGTATGAAGGCCGGAGACTTATTGGATTTCCTTTAATCTCCGACGAGAGATTGGCTCAAAACCCCATAAGTAAAAACCCGTAAATAAAACGAATACACTTAAAATCAAGTTAAAATATTTACCTTTGTGCTTGCCTAATCGGCACATCCCCTGCTTTTGTAGTACAATAAACTTATCAAATGATAACTGTTTAGGAGCCCCTGTTATTTGGCAGAGAATAAGCCATTTATGGCATCAGTCTGCTGCGCCCCAAATGGTTACATCAAAACTAAACAATGAGATTCATCTTACCATTCATCCTTTTAGGTATATGGACTATATCCCTAGGACAAGTTAGCTATACAGCCAATGACCAAGTCCAACCCTATACGGGCGTTTTTAGACAAGGCATCAACTTTGATTATTACCCACCTTACAGCGATATAGACTTAGCCAATATTGCGGCAGGCAATCCTAGCCTTGGACTTTCAGGGATAGGTGCAACCACCGCACGGCCGGCTTTATTTGAAAGTTTTATGGAGGCTTGGGGATATGATTCTAGGGTTTTTACCTTCCAGCATATGAAAAACCTTGGGATGACCGATATGACTTGTATTGTTGGTTTCCCATCCGAAGCACACAGAGACCATACAGTTTATTGTTCAGATGGAATCACCGAGTCCGCGCTTTTTGCCAATCTTTACACACCCATTTGGGATGACGGTGAAAATGGAACGCCCTATAATGATGAAAACTACTACGCAGCTTATCTATACAAAACGGTTTCTTTATACAAGGACCACGTAAAATTCTGGGAGATTTGGAATGAACCCGGATTTGATTTGACTTGGAATACCGGCTGGCGCCCACCAGGTGATACGGAAGGCAATTGGTGGGATGAAAATCCCGATCCTTGCGACTACGTATTACATGCGCCGATTGAGCATTTTATCCGCACGATGCGAATAAGTTATGAAATCATCAAAACCGTCGATCCGGATGCCTATGTGGTTTTAGCCGGAGTGGGATTTGAGAGTTTTTTGGATGCGATGCTCCGCAATACGGACAACCCATTGGATGGTTCGGTGACAGATGACTACCCTTTGGGCGGTGGGGCTTATTTTGATGTAATGGGTTTTCACACCTATCCGGATATTGATGGTACATTGGGTTATTTTGATGCCGGTATAAACGATTGGGTACGATATCGGCATTCAGATGCTGCGGTAGATGGCATGAGACTACGCCAAGAAAAATACCAAGATTTGTTGGCACAATATGGCTACGATGGCATCACCTATCCCAAAAAAGAATGGATTGTCACAGAAAACAATACCCCGAGAGTGGCTTTTAGCCCCATCACCATGGCTAGTGAAGAATCTCAAATCAACTACATCCTAAAAACCGTCGTCACCGCCATGCGACAAAATATCCGCCAAATACACCCTTATCAATTAGCCGATCGCAAAACATTAGCGCAAGCAACCGATGAATACGATTTGATGGGTATGTACCTGAATTTTACAGGCACCACACCCTACCAAGCACTCGAAAAAACCAAAGAAGGTATCGCCTACAAATCCAGCTCTGACGCCCTTTTCAAAACCATTTTTGATACCGCCAGAACCGCCCAAATGAATATCCCGGACAGCTTAGACGGTGGCGCATTCCTTGACCCGATCAATAATCGTTACGTCTATGTGCTTTGGGCCAAAACAACAGTCGATCTCAGTGAAGAAGCGGAAGGGATGTATTCTTTTCCCGCCCAGTGGGGTGACGACTCCCTGATTCTCAGACAATGGGATTATTCAGAAACCCATCAATCAACCTACATCTCCCCAACAAATATCCCATTAAACGGTCGCCCAATCTATCTTTTTGACGGAGAAGATGTGGACTTTGGGGAGTTAACTCTGGTCTGTCCGGACACCATAAACATGGAAATTCCATCGGGAGACTCTAGTGTAGTCATTGATTGGACGGAAGCCTATGCCACGACGACTTGTCCTATGGATTCCGTCACTTCAGTGGTACTAACTACAGACTTACCATCCGGTTCTACTTTCACCGTCGGGCCACATACCGTTGGATATGAAGCGACGGATTCCTGCGGTAATTACCACTTGTGTAGTTTCCCCGTTTTTGTGACCATGGAGGACACTAGTTTTATTTCCATTCAATGTCCGGATGATATTATTGTCGTCGCTCCCGCAGGAGAAGACCGGGCCATCGTCACTTGGGAAGATGCCACAGGAAGTACTAATTGCATTGACGACAGTCTCACCATCAAACAAGTAGGCGGACAATATTCCGGGGCAACTTTTGTCATTGGCGGGCATACGATTGGGTATCAAGCCACTGATTTATGTGGCAATACGTCAAGTTGTCAATTTTTGGTCACCGTACAAGGGGCCGCAGGTTCCTGTCCAAACTCTATCTTGGCGTTCACCAAACTTGGAGAGCAAAATGACCATGGCTACTATCTCTCTCAAAACAAAATGAACTGGCAACAAGCCCAAAGTTTAGCCACTTCTTCCGGTGGATACATCGCTTCCGTGAACTCCCTTACGGAAAACGAATACTTGCAATCCAACATCAACAGTGCCACATTCATCGGTTTAAATGATGCCCAAGTGGAAGGAGATTTAGTTTGGGATAACGGAGACTCGCTTGATTTTACCAACTACAACTCCATTTGTGATTGGTGCGGAAAAAATACACAAGAATTTGATTACGCAGTGATACTCCCTTGGGATGGTACGTGGGCCTTTGAAAGCCGATGGACCCAACGAAATTTTATCCTGGAGATGAATTGCATCGCGCCCGAAGAAATCATACTGAATTGCCCCAACAATATAAGCATCACTACAACCACCGGCGAAGCCATTGCTTCCTGGGACACGCCCGTAGCCACTTCCTCATGTTCGTCCGGTAATGATGTCAATTTAACCCAACTATCAGGTTTGCCTTCCGGTTCTTCCTTTTCTTTGGGAACACATACCATCACCTATCAAGCAAGCGATATTTGTGAAAACAATGTAAGCTGTAACTTTGACGTCACGGTGCTGGCAGGTACCGCCTCATGCGACTCTTTGGACGGCTTCACCCTTTTGGGCACTTACAACGGACACGGTTACTACCTTTCGGATGACTTGGAAAGGTGGGAAATTGCCCGTCTCCTTGCGGAAAATCAAGGGGGTTATTTGGCGACAATGAATGACTCTACGGAGAATTCCTTCGTGCAAAGCGTTTTAGGCAACGAAATGGCCTTTATCGGATATTCGGATGCCGTACACGAAGGCCTTCCGGAATGGGTCCATCAAGATGCCGGCTCCATAGATTTTAGCTACGACAATGACGAAGACAATGATTATGCCGTCATGAATTTTTGGGCAGGCACCTGGGGCATGGTCAATTATCAAGTCCGCAAAAAATATATCATGGAAATGGAATGTAATTCCAATATCCAACAAGGCTGCGGCACCAAGGATGGTTTTGAAAAACTCGGCGAATGGAACGGTAACGGATACTACATCTCTGACCAAAAAAATACCTGGAACCAAGCACAAATCAACGCCCAAGCCAACGGTGGGCACCTAGCCACTATTCATTCCCAAGAAGAAAACGATTTTATCCAAAATCACTTAGCTAACAATATGGCCTTTGTCGGTTATCAGGATGCCCATACAGAAGGAATTGGAGAATGGGGCAATCAAGAACCGGTTGATTTTGATTTAAGCTTTGATAACTCCGATGAAAATGACTATGCAGTCATCAACTTTTGGGCCGGTACTTGGCAAATGGTCAACGAGTTAGTCATCAAAAAATACATTATGGAAGTCGGTTGCCCGGTTGACCATACGGCTTCTTCAGACATTTTCTTCCTGGCGCTTTCGCAAAATAAAAGAATCGCCAATTTGACATGGCAAATAAAAGAACCGCAAAACACCGCTTATTTCATTATTGAGCGAGCTATTGACGGGCTCCACTTTGAGCCTATCGCCCAAAAGACGGCTGACCAAGTCAATAGGTTGATTTCTTCCTATCATTTTACGGATGCCGAACCCTTACCGGGATTTAATTTCTATCGGATTGTAGCGGTTTCCCTTACGGGTAAACAGACCATTTCTAACGTCACACAAGGGCTTTTTGCCGAAAGGCAGAACATCGCACTCTACCCCAACCCGGCCGGTGACCACGTCCAATTGGATTTACTCCCTTTCAAAGGGAAAAAAGTAAATATCAGCCTTACCAATCAATTGGGTATCCCGGTCAAAATGATTCAGGTGGACAAGGTGGATGCTGAACCACTATGGATTGATTTGCCCCACATGCGCAATGGAATCTATCAAGTAAACATTCAATCTTCCGACCACCAAACCGCTACAACCAAGCTAGTTATCGCGAAGTCCTATTAATTTTACCCAACTTTCTGCGGTAAAAATCCCCCATGGTTAGTGGGTTATAGCTAAAAAAAGCGTAAAAGTGTAACGGTTTAGGAAGGGCTAGTTTTTGCCATAAAATGTCTGCTCCTACAGGCCTATTTTCACCCAAATATTGAGGGCAACGAACCCATGAGAACTATCACCCAACCGAGAAATAAAAGTTATTTCTTTTATTATAAAAAATATCTATACTTGTGAGGATAGGTCGGAACGCCGACCATGATTATTTAATTCTAAATCTCGACAAATGAAAAACGTTATTGCTCTTTTGGGGCTTTTAGCCCTTTCCGTTGGGTTATGGGGACAACAAACCGTTTACCCTCTACTCTCCATGGAGAAAATTTCTGCTTCGATAAAGAAAAATGCAGCCATAGAAAAATGGCAGCCTAGAGATTTGTTACAGGAGATTTACTGTATTGATGAAGATGAAATGACCGACGAGTCGAATATGGGTCTTCAACCTACGTCAAAGACACACTATTCGCTTGACGAAACGAACGGTTACTACACAATGACCATTGAAAAAAAACAATATAATGATTCGACAGGAATCTATGAACCTTTTCTTAAGGGTTATGTCTATATGAGCAGTGCGAACGCTATTGATCAAATCAGCTTTTATAGTCTGGCAGATTCAACCATAACTATGGCTTGGGATGAATCAATAAATGATTTTAGTATTATTTTTAAAGGGTACAATGAATTTGACGGTAGCGGAAAATTGCTTTCTGCGACAACCTATCTCGGTAGTGGACTTTTGTTTTCAAAATCTTTATTTTATTATACTAACGGTGGCTTTTTGATTGCCGAAACCAACTATGGTTTCGACTTTTTCTCCGGTGGTTTTGTCGTCGAAGATTCTACTGTTTATGAAAACAACGTGGCGGGGGACATTTTAAGCAGTACCACCTATCTTTGGGATAGCAACACACACTTGTTTTTCGCAGACAAAAAAGCTACTTATTATTATTCAAATCAAACTCTTGATAGCATTGTCACTTTTACCTATGAAGGAATGAACCTTACCCCTTGGCAAAAGGAAGTATATGAGTTTGACTCCCAAGACAGAGTGACCTATCTCCTTACGCAAAACATCTTAGCAGGAGAATGGCAAGACAATTCCATCGACTCTTTTTATTTTGATGGGCTCAACTACAATTTCCCTTCACGCGAAGTCCACCTAGTTTCTGATTCAGGAAATTGGAGACCCGAATCAGTTATAACGAGAAATACCTGTACAATGGTAGGCATGACATCCGCCAAACTATTGCCTTTTACTGCTCGTTTAGATGGCAACGATCTTATTTTAACTAATATTGAAGGCAGTGGCTTGGTCCGCATCGTAGATGTTAGTGGGAATGTACTCTTTGCCAAGCAATATGACGTAATCCCGAATAGGATTTTTGTTGGCTCCATCCAAACCGGAGTATATTTTGTAAACATCGAGAAAGGACAAGAGAGTAGTGTCCAAAAACTATTTGCCTTCTAAGGTTCCGCTAAGGGACACAATCAGAATAAATGTCCATACTTAGACGAGATTATTTTGGGATTAGACAAGGCGGGAAGAGCGATGGTAGCAGGGCTACCAGAGTGATGAGCAACGCAGTATAGTCACAAAAGAAGCCGTATAAAATGGACATTTATTTTGGGCGTGTCCCTAAGTTCATTTGTTTGGCACAAAACTCTCGTCACTAGTTGAAGAAAAAAAGAGAAGATTACCCAATCGGTATTCTTCTCTTTTTTTGTAATTATTTTGGTATCCGCCGGTTTTCACCCGACATTTCCCATAGATTTTGCCAAACTAAACATTTGCCAAAATATTGATAATCAATCAGTTATCCAGTTTGTCCGTTGCCCAAATTTTGGGAACTAGGCCAGCAAAATATTCTTTTTATCCGCAAGTCCCATTTTAAGGGGACCTGCCTGACATGGCCAAAGCGGAGCTGTAGGCAGGCAGGTATTTGGGGTTAAAACCGAAGAATCAAAAAGGATATTTTGCGTCAAATTTAGTTCTACCATGATTTTTGTCTAGTTTTAAATGTTTTTTCAATCAATAAAGTGTGGGAAATGTCGGTTTTCACCAAAAAAGTGCGACCAAATATCGCCAAAAGATAAAAACCCAATATCCCCCGGATTTAGCCAAGAATTTAGGAAATCTAAGTAACAAAACCCTAGATTTCCCTACCTTTGCCTGAGACCGAATAAAATATGGATAAAAACCAATTAATTCTTGTGACCGGTGGCACCGGATTACTAGGCAGTTACCTTTTGCGAAAGCTGATACTGGATGGCTATACAAATATTCGGGCCTTGAAACGCCCCACCAGCAGATTCGATTTAGTAGCGGATATCCACCCATCTATCGAATGGGTGGACTGCGATGTGTTGGATGTCATCGGACTCGAAGAAGCCATGAAGGGAGTTGCGCAGGTCTATCATTGTGCCGCCATCGTCTCATTCCATGCTCGTGGAAAAAGAAAAATGAAACAGGTCAATGTGGAGGGCACTGCCAATGTTGTCAATACCGCTTTGATTGAAGATGTTGCTAAGTTTGTGCATGTGTCCTCCATTGCGGCAATAGGCAGAAACGAAAAGCATCCCATCGTCACAGAAAATTTAAAATGGGACAACAGCAGTCCCTTTAATACCGCTTACGCAAAAACCAAATATCTCGCAGAAAAGGAAGTTTGGCGGGGCATTGCCGAAGGACTTGATGCCGTCATCATCAACCCGTCTATTATTTTGGGTAGTGGCTATTGGCAATCCGGCTCCACACAAATATTCCACGAAATATGGAAAGGCCTAAAGTTTTTTCCGATAGGAAAGACCGGCTTTGTGGATGTCAGGGACGTCGTCCAATTGATGATTCAGATGATGGAAAGTAATATTGTCGGTGAGCGATTTATTGCCAATGGAGCCAACTTAGCCTTTAAAGATTTTTTTGATAAGATCGCTCATACCATTCAAAAACCCGGTCCTAGCATCCCCGTATCTGAGACCATCCGAGCCATTGCTTGGCGTCTGGAATGGATAAAATCTAAAATCACCGGAAAATCACCCATGATAACCAAGGAAACGGCCATGATTTCCGCCCAGTCCTTTGCCTTTGACAATTCAAAATCCAAGACCACCTTCGGGTTTCAATATCGCCCTATTGAGTCCACCATCCATGCCATTGGTACTCAACTAAAAGAAGCTGCTCAACATCAATTTACACCACTCACCCTAGGATTTGATAATAAAGTAGTCAAATAAACGGCGATTCACTCAAAAACCCAACAAAAACCTTGCTTATTCGCATGGTTTCCCTATCTTTGCCGCTAGTCTTGTTGGCTCAAGACCTTATTCGCTTACAGAAAGAATAGAAAGCCGACATCAACCCCAATTTTCGAATTAAGCATCATTTTATGAAAATTAACTTCACTTCCGCATTAAATAGATTACCTAAGACGGTTATTATCCCATTATGGAAATCAGAAAACACCCAAGAGATTCTACAACAAATAAGCCAAACCTATCAGGCACCGGATTCTTTTTCTTCCACCCAATGGGCCGGTGAAGAAAAGGATTCTTTGACCGTTTTTGCCGGAGATCGAGTGCTTTATTTGGTGGGGCTGGGTAAGGCCAAAGATCAAAATACCATCGCTACAAGCCTTCGTAGTTGTGTTTACAAAAACAAAAAATCTTTTTCAAGTACGGTGGGACTTGATTTGCATTTTGCGAACGCACAAAAAAAATATGATGCGGATAAATTGCTGGCAGCGGGCGTCAATGGCATTTTACTCGGTCGTTACAGCAATAACCTTTACAAAACCGATAAACCCAGAAAGTCCGGTTTCTTAGCGGCTTCCGCCAAAATAGCCATCTTCACCGATGCTAAAGGAGCAAAGGCCAAAAAATCTGTAGAGCAGGCCGTCATCCTTTCGGAAGCGCAACTTAGGGTTTTTGATTTAGTGAATAAACCCGCCAACAAAAAGATACCGGCCACATTGGTGGCTCACGCCCGAAGCAATGCAAAGTCAGCCGGCTACAAACTCACCGTCTTTAGCGGCAACGCTGCGGTAAAAAAAGGATTTCATGCCCTTCATGCCGTCGGTCAAGCCAGCCCCAATCCGTCGGCAATGATTGTCATGGACTACAAGCCTAAAAATGCCCCTATCACCGTCGCTTTGGTAGGCAAAGGAGTCACATTTGACACCGGCGGTGTATCCCTAAAACCTAGCTCTAATATGCACTTAATGAAAAGTGATATGGGAGGAGCAGCGGCTGTTTTGGGGGCGATGGAAGTCATTGCCAAGATGAAACTACCTGTTCGTGTGGTGGGTGTGGTCGCTTCCGCTGAAAATAATATCGGCAGTACTGCCATAAAACCCGGAGACATCATCAACTCCTATAGCGGCAAAACCATCGAAGTCCTGAATACAGATGCCGAAGGGAGATTAGTGCTTGCTGATGGTTTAGCTTACGCAAAAAAAGCTTATAAGCCGGATATTATGATTGATTTGGCCACCTTGACCGGCAGTATTGTCCGGGCAATTGGCAAACCGGCAGCCGGCTTATTTACCAAAAATGATGAACTCTCCCAGCAACTTTACAATGCCGGCCTAAAATCCGGTGAACGCCTTTGGCCCATGCCCATGTGGGACGAATATGCCGATGAGATGAAATCTGATATTGCCGACATCAAAAATCTAGCTTCTTCCCCCAATGCCGGCTCCATTACCGCCGCCAAATTTTTGGAAGTCTTTACCGACAAACATCCCAAATGGGCGCACTTGGATATTGCCGGACAAGCAATGAATGAAAATGAATTTAGCAACCAAGCCAATGCCACCGGTTTTGGTGTCCACCTATTGGTGGCTTTTGTCAAAGCTCTTTCCTAAAAAATAAGTAGAGTCTAGCCTTTCTAACTGCGGAAATGTCCTAATCTCGCTCAAAATAAACCAAACATGAAGCACTTCATTCTTTCCATTCTTCTTCTAGCAATGGGTCATTCCTTATATGCCCAAGACGCCCCGCCAAAGGATTGGTTTCATTTAGATATGAAAGACAACAACTACATGGGGATTAGCTCCTATAAGGCTTACAATGAAATCCTAAAAGGCAAAAAACCTAAGACCGTTATTGTGGCCGTCTTGGACTCCGGGGTAGATGATCACCATGAAGACCTAAAAGACATTATGTGGACGAATCCGGGGGAAATTCCCGGCAACGGTATTGATGACGACCACAATGGCTATATTGATGATATTCACGGCTGGAATTTTATCGGTGGAAAAGATGGCAAAAACGTGGGTGAAGAGCAATTAGAGCTAACTCGCCTTTATGTTTATTACTCCAAAAAATTTAAAGACACCGACCCCAATACACTTTCGCGAAAGCAAAAAAAAGAATATGACCGATACAAAACCATCAAAAAAGATTTTGACAAGGCACGCAAAGATGCCCAAGAGAATCTCAATAGGATGGAAGGCCTTCTCGATGCCTTGACAGAACTCCAAAAAGCCTATGGCAAAGATGAATTTACCGCAGCTGATTTGCCTGAAATAAAAGCTAAAAACCCAATGGCCGGTCAAGTCATCCAAATCCTTCAAAAAGGGGGAACATCTGCAGAATTGCGCAAGGGACTCCAAGGAGCCTATGATTATTATCACAAAAATGTGATGGTCTATTACAATCCCGATTTTAATGCTCGCAAAATTGTAGGAGATCATTACGAAGACAGCTATGAAAAATTTTATGGTAATAATGACTCCAAAGGTCCCGACTCCTCGCATGGCACACACGTATCCGGAATTATCGCCGCCAAACGAAACAATGGTATCGGTATCGATGGCATCGCAGATAATGTACAAATCATGTCCATCAGAGCCGTACCCGACGGAGACGAAAGAGATAAAGATGTTGCCAACGGTATCATCTACGCCGTCGATAATGGAGCCAAAATCATCAATATGAGCTTCGGCAAACCGTACTCTTGGGATAAAAAAGCAGTGGACAAAGCCGTAAAATATGCCGCCAAACATGGCGTACTCCTTGTTCATGCCGCTATGAATGACTCCAAAAATGTAGATGAAAAAATTGTTTTTCCCAACGACCGATACGACAAAAAAGGTCTTTTTGGCCCAAGATATGCCAAAACATGGCTGGATGTAGGCGCTTTATCTTGGAAAAAAGGCGAAGATGCCGTAGCGACATTCTCCAATTATGGGCAAAATAATGTTGATGTATTTGCACCGGGCGTCGCGATTTACTCGACGACTCCGGAAGATACTTACGCAAGTTATAACGGAACCAGCATGGCCACTCCCGTCACAGCCGGTATAGCTGCCGTACTCATGGGCTACTACCCCAACCTATCCGCCAAAGATGTCAAAAAAATCATCATGGATTCTACGGTCCCGCTTACGCAAAAAGTCAAAAAGACAGATACCCATGCGTTGGCACCCATGAAGGAATTATGTCGCACAGGTGGAGTGGTTAATTTGTACCGGGCATTGAAATTGGCGGAAACTTATTGAGGAGATTGGGAGGAAATTCCATCTGTGCCATACGAAGCAAAGGGTCTTGCAAACCTGCCTTCTGCAGAAAGGTTTATTTGCAAGTGTAGGAAAACAGCGAAGCAATTGTCCGCCACATGGAGATTTTGAAATCGAGTCAGGGCATAAATAAAACTTAAAGCCACACTACCGTAACCGATCCGCAGAACGGACCAATTTCTCATCTTTAGAAATAGCCCGATTAGCCATAAATAAAAAGATAAAACTAAGAATCGGAGCGGCTAATCCAAATCCTGCCTGCGCTTGAACGACCGACTGCACGGGCTCATAGGCCTGATAAAAGAAATACCCTCCCACAATCAACAAGGCCAAACCTACTAAAACAGCGAAACGGTCTAAACTCATCTGCAGTTTACGGTTTTTAAACAAAAAGATACTCACTATCGGCACGAATCCCAATAACACCGCCAAAACAGTCAAAGAAATATGATCGTGCACATCAAAAATTCCGTCTGCCAACATCGCCTGTACTTCTTGCGACTTACCGGCCCCATTGAGTAAGGCAAAATCCATTGGCTTCAAAAATAAGGAAAAGCCACTTAACCCCGCTAAAGCGAGAAAAACCGTTTGAATTCTTTGTATCATTGTTAATTTCTGTTTCTTTGCGGCAAAGATAGTACTTTTGTGCCTATTTTCAACAACCGTCACCAAACACTGCGACAAATACAGAAGTAGAAAATAAAATGGAGCAAACAAACCAAAGAAGCATTAAAAGTTGGGTGTCCTTGATTTTTCTAGGGATATTGTGGGGCAGCTCCTATATTTTCATCAAAAAAGGGTTGGAGTCCTTTAGCCCAACTCAAGTAGCTACCATCCGGATTGTGACCACCGGAGTCGCCTTCTTGCCCATAGCGATTTATCACTTTCGTAAAACGGCGAAGTACTTTCTACCCTACATCGCAGCGGTAGGATTCATTGGCTCTTTTTTCCCGGCGTTTTTTTTCTCATTTGGCCAAACCCATGTGGGCAGTGCGATGGCAGGAGTTTTGAGCTCCCTAACCCCATTATTCACCTTGATTATCGGGGTATTCTTTTTTAAGCAAAGGGGTGGGTATCGCAAACTCATAGGAGTTATACTAGGACTTGTGGGGGCCAGTTGGTTAATTATTTATGGAAATGGTCGCTTATCCGGTGACTGGCGATATGGTTTATTCATCATTGCGGCCACCGCCTTCTATGCGACGAGCAGCAATATCATACATACTCGGTTAAAAAAGTTAAACCCTATTGCCCTTGGAGCCATTTCCTTCGTCATAATTGCCATACCATCGGCGATTATTCTAGCACAAACCAACTTTGTGGAAATACTACAAACCCATACAAACGCCTGGCATTCACTATATTACATCCTATTTTTAGCCATTTTTGGAACCTTTTTTGCGACTATGGTCTTCTTTAACCTAGTCCAAAAGGAAGGAGCGGTGTTTAGTACGATGGTTGGTTATTTCTTTCCGTTAGTCGCTACTTTTTTGGGATATTTGGATGGAGAGATGATACGATTGCCCCATTTTGTAGGCATGGCGTTGATTCTAAGCGGCGTATATATCTTAAGAAGAGTGGACTGAATCCAAAACTTATAAAAAAGGTAACTGTTTAGGTAACCGCAGGTTTTTGCCTTAAAATGCCCTTTTTTTTTCCTAAAAACAGGAATACAGAAACAACAACGAAAAATGAAAAGAGAACTCGTACCCAAAAGCTTGTTAGATGATTTGAAGACCTATTCGCCAATGATGGTAGAAGCCACCAAAGCGATATTAGATGAAGGAGTGACCAAATACCCAATATTTGTGGCTGTCTTAGACCATTTCAAAGCCGGCGTCCCCCTTATCAACGGTAATGACCACCAAAAAACTTGGAATATCAACGCTTCCTCGCTAGAAGAGTTTTATGCAAAAAAAATCATGAACAAGGAGGCCGTGGACAATTTCCGCAAGGTTTACAAAGATCCTAAAAGATATTTTTGTGTCTTTTTGGTGGAAGATGATGACGCTAAAATGCTTTTTATCCCGATTGACAAGCAATTTATCCATCAAGAATCCGGCAAATAATCTCATTTTTTTGTAGGAATTAGTTGTTTTTTTCTGTTTTTTGGTTAACTTGGTATCATTTTTAAGGGATTTAAGGGAGACTAAATTCATGGAAAACAGAAACACTATCGACATTTTAATCATTGATGATACGGCAGCTGATGCTCGATTATTTCAGCTCATGCTGGAAGACCAGAGTCCGCTCATTGGTGATATCACCTTACTGACCGGCTCCCAAGCGGCCTTCCGTACTTTTACCGATCAATTTCCGGAAATAATATTTATGAATATCGGTGCCTTTTCGGAAGATCAAATAGAGTCGCTTGAAAAATTGGTTCATCAATCTCAATCCTACGTCATCGCCACATCGGACATTGATGACCATAGCTTAGCGGAAAAAGCAATACGCGCCGGCGCACAAGATTTCTTGGTCAAGGGTCAATTTACCAGCGAAGAGCTCATCAAAATGGTAGAGTTGGCACATATCAAGCACCGACGAGACAAAAAAATCCGTTGGGCCCAAAAAACAGGCAAACTAGCTGCTTGGTCTTATCAAGCTTCTACCCAACTGGTTGACTTATCGGATGCTTCCATTTTCCTGTCGGAAGCCCAACTCGATTTTTTAAGAGTAGAAGTCGTCCAAGCCGTAGAGGATGCCCTTGCGGGAAAATCATGGAAGAAAGAAATCCCTTACACCCTTGCCGGAGATGACGATGTGGTCAAAGAGAAAAAATATTTTCTGCTCCATCTTGAACCTTTTTCGCAAGAAAGCCATCCGGATATCATTCAGGGCACTATTCAAGACATTTCCGAAAGGAAAAAAACACTGGAATTACAAGAAGAGACCCATCAAAAATATATGGACATCTTTGCCAATTCCAGTGACGGCATATACTTAAGCACCGTCCTAGGGCTCCCCAAAGAATGCAATAAATCCGGTCTGGAAATTTTTGGTATTTCAGCGGATTCCATGTCCCAAACTAATCTCCATCATTTCTTTGACCCCAAAAAAGGGCACGAAGTCCTCGTGGATATCGGATACAAAAAACCCATCAAAAATAGGGAGATTGAAATTATCCGAAAGGACGGGAGCGTCCGCAACTGTCTTATTTCAGTGGTCTATTTTTCCAATGAATCGGACATGTACACCGGCATCCTTAGGGACATTACCGAAAGGAAAATTGCTGAAAAAATTAAAAGAACTAGGCTTTTAGAGTTAGAATCGAACCAGCTTAAGGAAAAATTTATCGCGGCCATCAGCCACGAAATGCGCACACCCATGAATGCCATCGTGGGATTAAGCAATCTGCTTTTGGACACTTCGCTCAATGACGAACAACGCGGCTATCTCAAATCTATTCATCACTCTTCCGAGCAATTATTGGGTATTTTAAATGATATTCTGGACATTTCTTCCTTAAAAAACGGTAAAATTGTCTTTGAAAATAAAAACTTCGACATCCATGATTTACTGCACAATATAGTCCATAACCTTTCCTACAAGGTAGCTGATAAAGACGTGCGATTGGAATTGTCCATCGACCCCCAGCTACCCAAAATCCTAAAAGGCGATAAGCTTCGAATCAATCAAATCCTCTATAACTTGGCCGGTAATGCCGTAAAATTTACGGATAAAGGCTTTGTCAGGATAAACTGCAGCCTGCTGGGTCAAAGTGGAGATACCGTCTTGGTCAAGTTTTCCATCGCAGACTCCGGTATCGGTATCCCCGTTGAAAAGCAAAAAGCCATTTTTGATTCTTTTACAAGAATCAAGTACAAAGAACGGATTTTTGAAGGAACCGGGCTTGGGCTGGCTATTTCTAAAAACTTAATCGAACAGCAAGGTGGTAAAATTTGGGTCACCAGTAAACCCAACGAAGGTTCAACCTTCTTTTTTGATATGGTGCTGGAAATTGGGGAAGAAACCACTCCAGAGACCCACACCCAACAACCTTCGGAGACCCTGATTATTCATCCAAATCGTATCATGATTGCCGAAGACAACAAGATGAATCAACTCGTCGCTCGAAAACTTTTGACCAAGCGCTGGCCGGAATTAGAAATCGTTATCGCCAACAACGGTCAAGAAGCGCTTGATTTAGTCGATGAGCATTTTGACGTAATTTTGATGGATTTGTATATGCCGGTCATGGATGGATATGCAGCGACCAAAGCCATCCGTGAGCACCACAACCCGAATATCAGCACTCTTCCCATACTGGCAATGACTGCGGATGCCCAAATCCAAGAAGGCGACAAATATCTAAAATATCACTTGGACGGCTTTATTGTCAAGCCTTTCGACCCAAGTGTCTTATATGAAAAAATCCTTGCACACTTAAATCGCACACATGCTAAACTCTGAAAACACAATGTTTGAAATCATTAATCTGGATTATCTCAACTCTATTCTTGAAGATGATGCAGAAACCAAAGAAACCATGTTGACCATGCTTCTGGTAGAAATTCCGGATGAAATCAAAAAAATCAATGATGCGCATCTCTCAAATGATATTACGACACTAAAAAATGCAGCGCATAAGTTAAAATCTACCTTGGCTTTTATCGGCAACAAAAAATTGATCGAAACCAATATCGCCATCGAACAGATTGCCAAATCCAATGATGGTCTGGAGCAACTACCCCATCTCATCAAGATTATGAATGACCTAGAGCCACAAGTCATTCGGGAAGTAAAACTGGCCGTTGATGCCATGCAGAAATAAAGTAGATACTAAGCACACCGGTATCTACTTGCGTAAAAAAATTGGGCAAGTACACGTACAAAAGGGCATTTTATGACAAAAAAGCCCCTTTGTACAAGATAAAATGTGTATATTTGGTGCAAAAACATCAGGAGATAGTAATGGATATTAATTAATCGGTAATGGCGGGACGCCCCATATTCTGACTTTGTTTTCTGAATCCAAAGATTTAGTCAAATCTCAGATGAATCATTCCGTCCATCCAATCTTTCTTCTGCATTTACTAAACCAACCCATTTATACAATGAAAAATATTATTTCATTAGGTCTATTCACATTATTCTTCTTTTTTCACGTAAGTGACGCACACGCTGCTCTTTCCTTAAAATCTCCCACGGTTTCCACCGAAAAGGCATTCCAAAAACAGAAAACGAATTGGAGACAAAAGGCAACCATTTGGTTTCTAAAAAGAAAAATTAAAAAATATCAAAAAAAACACCACAAGATTTTTGCGGAAGATACAACGGGATGTGCCACCATTTTGCTAAAAACCGGAGACAAAATCAAAGTTAAGCTCATAGGCACCACCGGTTCGGAAGTTCGTTTTTTTCGGTGCGGGGAGCAAACCGGTGAAGTAATATTAAGCAAATCGGACATCCAACAAATCACCCTATCCGGCGGCGAAATGATTTATGATTCAGCCATTAATTATGCAAACAACAAGAAGAAAAAATCTAAACGTAAATCGCCCAACCAAGGCTACGGCATCCTATCCATTATCACTAGTTTATTGTCCACATTCATCGTTTCTAGTTTTCCGGCTGCTGCGATAATCATCTATTTGCTAGCCCTATTAAGTGCCGGTTTAAGCATAAAAAGACACAAAAAAGGGAAGAAAACGATTGGCCTGGTGGGTATTATCTTTGCGCTTATTGGCATTATGTTGGTCATTGCCACAGCCTTTTTTTAAATAAAAGGCAATAGTTTAGGCACCCCGGTTTTTTGTCAAAAAAAAGCTTTTTCCCCTCAAAAACAAAGCGCTCCAAAACTTACCATAAAACCAACAAAATCCAGTAACTTTGCCGGTCATATTAAAGGAGAATGATTTTTAACGTCCACGAAAAAGAACGCAAAATATTAGCCCTGATTGGTCAAGCCGGTCAAGAACTTGGATTTCCGGTATATATCGTCGGGGGCATAGTTAGAGATCGTTTTCTAGGTCGTTCGTCACAGGATATTGATATTGTCTGTGTGGGAAGTGGCATCGCTCTTGCGAAAAAAGTCCAAAGTCTCTTGCCGGGTAAGCCCAAATTGGCCATTTATCAGCGGTTTGGGACAGCCATGTTATTAACTAAATCCGGATTAGAGCTTGAATTTGTGGGCGCACGCAAAGAGTCCTATCGCTCTGATTCGCGTAAGCCCTCCGTAGAGAACGGAAGTATTGAAGATGACCAAAACCGGCGCGATTTTACCATTAATGCCATGGCGGTCAGCCTAAATCCCGAAGATTTTGGCGAAGTGATTGATCCGTTTAACGGACTGGAACATTTGCAGCAAAAATTACTCGTGACTCCACTAGAGCCGGGCAAAACGTTTAGCGATGACCCCTTGCGGATGTTGCGCGCCATTCGTTTTGCCACTCAATTGGGTTTTACCATTGAAGAAAATACCTTCAGAGCCATCCAACAATACAAAAATAGGATAGCCATCGTCTCCCAAGAGCGAATCACCATCGAATTGCAAAAAATAATGGCTTCACCCAAGCCTTCTACAGGTTGGATCCTGCTTTTTAAGTCGGGTCTCCTTGAAATTATTTTTCCGGAGCTGTATGCCATGCATGGGGTCTCCATTAAAAATAATATCGGGCACAAAGACAATTTCTATCATACCGTCCAAGTATTGGACAACCTTGCGGCAAAATCCGATAATATTTGGCTTCGGTGGGCCGCCCTATTGCATGACATTGGAAAACCGGTCACCAAACGGTGGTCTGATGAGTCGGGATGGACTTTTCACGGACATGAAGCCATCGGTGCCCATATGATTAAGCGTATTTTCAAACGGCTAAAATTACCACTTGGCTCTGAAATGCGTTATGTGCGACATCTCGTCCGACTCCATCAAAGACCCATCGCTTTGACGAATAAGGAGATTTCGGAATCTGCCATTCGACGTATCATTTTTGAAGCCGGAGACGCTTTGGATGACTTAATGGAACTTTGCGAAAGCGACATCACTTCCAAAAGCCAAGAAAAAGTACAAAGATACCTTCGGAATTATAAAAAACTCCGCGAAAAGTTTAAAGAAGTCGAACAAAGAGACAAAATCCGCAATTGGCAACCACCTATCAACGGGGAAGAGATTATGACCACATTTAATATCCCGCCCGGGCGGGTGGTGGGCTTGATTAAAGACCACATTCGAGAAGCCATTTTGGATGGTGTCATCCCAAATGATCATGATGCCGCTCGCCAATTGATGTTTGCCAAAGCGAAGGAACTCGGACTTAAAAAGGTAGAGTAAGGGAGAAACGAACATGGCAGTCTATCCAATACCATTGATTATCAAGCCCAATCGACATTCCCCGTTGAAAAATAAAATCTGACTCCATCTTATAATATTGACTCAAGTAGAGACAAGACATGCCTTGTCTCTACTCTCGCAAAATCAATTTTTCTGTCAAAGGTGCATGTCCTTCTGTTTGGATATGCACAAAATACAATCCTTTTTTCATCCCAAAAATATCCAGAGATAGCAGTGTTTCGTTGACGGAATCCAACTGCCAATGCTTCACTACTTGGCCCGTTGCGTTGATTAAGTCAATTTTTGCCGCAAGGCCACGATAGTCACTCAAATCCAGATTAAATACACCGTTTGTAATCGTCGGAAATAATACAACATTGGATTGGGGCTCCTTAGATGGTAGTATTTGTACCGAAGCAATGGGCGAATAAAAGACAGAGCCATTCTGATAGACTAGCTTCAAGCGATAATAATTCATGCCGACTGCCGGATTAGGATCCCAATATTCGCGTTGATTTTCTCCCGGTATATGGTCAAACTGTTGAATAGCAACAAAGTCAGCCCCTTCGGCCCTTTCCAAAACGAAAAAATCGGGATCAGCCATATTATCAAAAGTCCATTGAGTCTTGACACCTGTATGAAAATTATTTGCCCCAAAATCCAACAAATGCGTATAAACTAAGTTATTGGTCGGCGCCAAAATATTAACGGTATAGTCTTCCACTTCTCCAAAACCGGTCGTTTCACAAGGGTTTCCTGTTTTATTGTCTCGTCTCATGGACACACGCATTCTGGTCTCTCCGTTCAAGGCATTGGAAGGTATCAAAATAGACCCTAATACCGGTGCCGGATTACTACCATTGGCCCCTCCTACCACAGATTGAGAAAACAACAATTCGCCGTCATCCGTAAAATCTCCGTCCTGATTCAAATCAATCCAAATATCATAGTGCTCATCATATATCCAATATCCATGACCGAGCGTTATCGTTATTTGACTAGGAATACCTTTGTAAACATCCGTAGAATAGGCCGTAAAATCTCCATATCCTTCTTTGACCGAAGCATGATTAATATTAAGATAGTGCACCCTGGCTATCCACTCATGCCATGGCGTAGCAGCGGGCACACAATAATCTGTTGGCCCAGAAGTACCACCGGCAATAATGTTTAAAGTGTAATCTTCTACTTCTCCATTACCTCCTTGATTACAAGCAGTACCATAGCTGTCCCGATGCAAACTGACACGCATCCGGGTCGTACCCAAAAGAGCATAATCCGGGATATGGATACTTCCCGTCAAAGCCGGCGGGTTGGTTCCATCGCCGGACGAAGGCACTAACTTACTCATTACCAACTCATTAGCATCATCAAAATCTCCATCCTGATTGATGTCAATCCACATGCGATAATATTGGTCATAAATAAAATATCCGTGTCCCAAGGTAATAGAAATAGTTGTATTGGCTCCTCTTTGGACATCCGTTTGAAGATTGGTGAAATCTCCATATCCATCTTTGCCGGAACTATTATTGATGTCATTTAATTGAACCCGTGCAATCCAATCATTCCAAGGAGTGGAAGAACTCGCGCAATAGGTGCCCGGGTTGACATTACTTCCACCAATATTCACAGAATAATCTTCATACTCGCCATATCCATCTTGACCGCAAGGCAAAGGTTGCCCGGCTCTATTTAGCGCCACCCGCATTCTTGTCGCACCGGAAGTCGCATCATTAGGAATATCAATTGTACCGACAAAATCCGCCGGATTGGTACCATTGGCTACAGGTGGCACATAAGCATCCAATACCAACTCTCCGGGATCATTAAAATCATTATCATGATTCAAATCAATCCAAACGCGGTAATATTGGTCAAAAATCCAATAGCCGTGTCCAAGGCCAATAGTTATTTCCGTACTAGAGCCTTTAGCGACATCGGTAGATAAATCTGTAAAATCAGCGTAACCTTCTTTGTTTGAATATTTATTGATGCTGCCAAAGGCGACATGCTTTATCCAATCGTTCCAAGGTGTTGCACTAGGCGTACAATATTCTCCGGAAGGAGTTGTCGCATACTGCACACTCAATGTATTAGAAACTTCGTTTCCGAGTCCTGAAGCCGCATGGGCCGCATTGACAGGTAAACTAACGGTCACATTTCCGACAACGGTAGGGGTCACCGTCACCACATAGGTATCTCCGCTTCCGCTAAAAGCCCCTAAACTTCCATTGGCTACGATAAAATCACTTGCGCTCAAACCCGTCACTGATTCCGAAAACGTAGCGGTCACCACGAAAGAACCGGATACAGTATTAGAAGGCGTGGACAGCACCACAGTCGGTGGCGTACCGGCACTTCCTGTAGTGATAGTCACTGCGGCTTCATCATCTTCAGTAGGAACCGGTCCGGCATTATTGTTGGGTGATGAATCTATATCTTGTTCTTGTGCCGCTGTCACTTGCGTAAAAAATGGCGCCGGCGAAGAAGTATTTACATTTGCCGTCAAATGAACTTCCGCAGATGCTCCCGCAGCCAACTCATCTAGGGTCCATACACCCGTCCAAGAATTATAACTACCCATCGTAGGAAACGAAGACAACAAACCAAACCCTTGCGGAAGCTTAAAACTTACCGTCACGTTATGCGCTGCTACATCACCGGAATTGGACAGCGTCAACTTAAAATCAACCGGAGAAAATAAAGCCACTGTCGTATGATTCGCTGTCAAATCCAAGGCTAAATCAATGGATTGATTCTGAATGGTGCTGTATTGTACCACTAAGGTATTTGAAGCCATATTCCCTTGATTATCTGCATCATACGCTTTGTTTGCCGGCAAGAAAATAGTCACTTGCCCGACTGCAGACGGCGTCACGGTAAAAGTATAGGTACTACCCGTACCTGTTAGATTGCTCAAGCTCCCATTACTTACCGTAAAATCCGATAAAGTCACATCCGTTACACTTTCGCTAAAACTAGCCGTCACTTGAAAGGCACTATTTACAGTCGTCGAAGGAGTCGATAGGTTAACCGTTGGAGCGGGATTACCCGAGCCACCCCCGACTGTCACGACAATCCTATCAGAAATCGTATAAAATAGTTTTTTACTACCCAACAAGCCCGTATCCTTGCCCCTAAATTCTAACTCGTAAGTTCCATTTTGCCCAAAAGTGGCATTAGTATTATAAGCGTTGGGAGAAGAAAAGCTCACACTACCGGGCCCCGAAACTTTTCGCCAAGTCACCGGAATGGATGGATTCGTAGTCGTATTATCTTCAATGCTTGCGGTCAAGGCTATAGGTACCCCAACCGTAGCGGTTTGGTCATTTCCGGCATTGGCCATATACCCTTTATCCGTACTGGACCAGGGGAATGGCGGATTGTTGGAAGACGGAAAATATCTTCTCAAATAATTAAACCGGCCAAATAAATACTCTTCAGGACGATTATCATGCCCTCCGGGAACATTATGCAAGATGACCTTTCGACCATCAAAAAAGTTGGAAGCTATAAATTGAGTTTCCGGAATCGTTACATCATCATTATAGCTTGTCAATAAAAATACAGCACCATGGTATCTTTTGGCGGCAGTCGATGCCTCATAATATTTAGTCGCTTGCAATACGTCCGCTATTTCTTGTTGATCGTTATTAATGATGGGGATCCGTAGATAAAAAGGAAATCCACTAGGATGTCCATGTAACATCCCCGCATGACTTGCCATCGTCGGAGTACCAATAGCCAATAACTTAACCCGGCTATCCAATCCGGCCACCAATAACCCAATACCGCCTCCCTGACTCACTCCGGTAACGGCGACATCCGTCCCATTAAAATCCGGACGAGATGTCAAATAGTCAATAGCTCGAATCCCCGCCGTCACAGAATGCTTATGATAAATCAAATCCCGATCCGATGGGTCATTCGGACTGTAGGCATTCGGGTCTGTTTGCGTAGCCGGAGCATTATGAATGGTGATAGACAAGGTAATGGCATTGGTCCTTTCGGCAAATTGCGTTTCCGGCTGAATAGGGAAACTACCGTAAGGAGGGAGTTTTAACACCACCGGAAAAGGCCCTACTCCTTTTGGCACCGTAAGCATACCATAAACATGCCGCCCATCAATATTACCCAAACTCACGGTATAAGAATCTGAATAAGACGTACTATTGTATGGGACGACTTGCGGATTCATCGGTACTTGGGCCAATTGCCCTTTGACTCCGTTCCAATACGCATCAAAATCTGCCGGCTCCGACTCAAACGGCACCATTTCATCCGCTCCAACCATCACCGTGGCCACAGCACTTGCAAATCCCGTAGAAATATTAAAATGTAAATTCTCAGGTACCGCACCCAAAATAGGGACATCAGTAGTCGCTCCTGCCGTCAATTGTACCGTACCTGAAGCCAAGGCATCCGTATATTTCCCCCGCGTAACCGTATAGGTCGCACTCGACGTAATGGTCGAATGTACCTGAAAATGCACCGTCTCGCCGACCGCATAGTTGGCATCCGGATGATCCATAGTGATGGTCAACTGTGCCGTAAGCCTGAGAGATAAGAAAAGAAAAATGAAAACTGAAAATCTAGTCGTTGAAAAATGCTTCATCGAATTTTTTTTAGTTGGTTCAAGTCTTATAGACACTTGGACTTGAATCGAAAACTGTTCTCATGGTAAAATTACAACAATGAAAACACAACACATAACAAACAATAAAAAACTAAGGGAAATTACTTAACACCCTTTTAACCTGCTTCCCTCCTTCCATTTAGGGCCCAAGTTTTTACTTACCAACCAACGAAACCATCCTAAAATAAGACTTTCTTCCATCTGAAAAACGGAAAAAATAGTTGCCCGGCGGTAATTTTTCCAAATCCAAGACTTCCTGATCTTGAACTTCACTAACCAATACCGTTCTACCCCACTGGTCTAATACGTTTAGCATAAAGATTTCCTCCCCCAAACCCGAAAATTGTAATGATTTGTTGGTTGGATTCGGGTATAGCACCGGATCCACCTTCGTTTTTTTAGCAAAAACGATGTCCTTTATTTCCGAAAGGTGCTCCTGACCATCCAAGTCTAATTGGATAAGTCGGTAGTAATTGATTCCCGTATTCGGGCTGCGATCTATCCATTCATAGCCCTTGAGAGAAGTAGATTGCCCACTGCCTTTGACAAATCCAATCTCTTCCCAACCGAAAGCATCCGTACTTCTCATCACCCTAAAACCCGCATTGTTCTTTTCGGAAGCAGTATGCCACACCAAATCAACTTGGCTCTCTAGTTTCCTTGCGGAAAAATCCGTCAGCTCTATGGGTAATGGGGCACAATTATTTGCCGGACATATATTTAAGGCAACGACATCCTCAATGGTCGTGTATTTGGATTCAGTCGTCAAATCTGAAATCTCCTCCCCCACAAATCTCAAATAATACAACCCGGATTCGCTAAATGTAGCCGTAGTCACATAATCGTTAGGACTGGTAAACGAAACCGTACCGGGCCCCGCAACCAACTCCCAGTGAACCGGAATATTAGCCGGGTTGGTGGTACCATTATCATCAATCGTCCCGGACAAAACAGCCTGTAAACCCGAACTTGTCTGATCATTGCCGGCATCGGCTTCATAGCCGGTCTCATTTACATGATATTGCGCATTCGGCCAGGAATAATTAGTTGGAAAATATCTCCGAATCATATCAAACTTTCCCTCCCAATATTCCGGTGGATTATCCGCATGCAAGCCTTCTAAATTATGCAAATGCACGACCTTCCCATCCATCTGATTGTAGGCCACATAAGAAGTTTCGGAAGGAGTCACCTCATCCTTCACACTCGTTGCGGTCAAAAAAGGTCCATGAAAATTTTGCATGGCAAATACCGCATCATAGTACTTGACGGCATTCAAAATGCGATCCACCTCCGTAGGATTATTCAAATAATTTCTTATATACTCCGGAAAACCACTTGGTTTGGCATACTTCAACCCATCATGCTGACTTAAAATAGGATTGCTTACCGCCACCAAATCTACCCGACTATCCACTCCCGCCAACAACATCGCCAAGCCGGCTCCCTGACTCACTCCATACACACCTACATGACTTCCGTCAAAATCAGCACGCGTTTCCAAATAATCAATGACTCGCATACCTGCAGCCATTGCCCATTGATAATAAACCGTATCCGTTGTCGTAATATCCGGTACATAGAGCTGATTTTGCGGTAAATTTACATTGACCGGAGAATTATGGATACTCAACGAAATAACAATAGCACCTAATCTCTCAGACATCGGCAAATCCGGCTGCGCCGCATCCGAATTACCAAAAGCCGGAAACTTAATCAATCCTGTAAAGACGCCCGATGTCTCCGGCACCGTCATATATCCATACGCCCGATGCCCATCAATACTTCCCAAACTCAACCGGTAAGTCTTTGAATAGGCCGATTGAAAATTGACATTCGTATCCAAAACAACCTGCGCATCGATAGGTATGGTATCCAACTGCGCCCTAATCCCGGCCCAATAGGCATCAAAATCAGCCGGTGCATTTTGAATTGGGGCCAGCCCGCGTCTATCACTCACTGCCACCGTACTTGCCGATTCAGTCGCCGTAGATACTGTACAAAAATAATTTCCCGGCTCGGTAGGTGTATATTCAATTTCCGTCACTTGATTGGCGGTGACAGCGACCTTTCCTTGCGCCAAAGAAGGGAGCAAAGGATCTCGTTTGATTAAAAAATCCACGTCACCGGAAGTAGAAGAAAGCACTTGATACTTGATGGTGTCACCGGCACTATACCGATGGTAAAGATTATCCGGCTGCACAGAAAGCTGGCCAAAACCGGCAAAGGAAATACTGAAAAGGCACAATAAAGCGATTCCCCATTCTCCCTTTCGGGAAAAAAGCGCATAGATAGGATTGTTCATAGTTTGTTTGTGTTTGCTTGGTCACCATAAATCTACAGTAAAACCAAATTTACCGGAGAAGCTTATCGTACACAACTGGGGGAAGGAAGGCCAAAGATAATTGTAATACAAGAAATATGCAAGAACCTATAGTTTTTGGGTAGTTATGAGACACAGTTCCCTATTTTCTCTTCCCTGCAGATTTCAGTTGCTCAATCGCAGACAACGCCCTCGTATATACCGAATCCATCCTTACGGGATCAGACTCCAAACGCTTTCGTTCCGCACTGACCCAGTCCGCATCCACCTGATGAATTTGATATAATTGCTCAAAATAGGCCTGCTTCAAACTGTCTTTGAGATGTAAGTCCCGATAATCCCGCAAGGCAGCATCCGCCGTATAAATATCAACAAGGACATCGACCATCTTTAAATCATTTTCCGTAAGGGAAAAATCCGGCTTCTTTTGGCAACTTACCAAACCGACCATAGAAAACCATAAAATGAGATGAATTACACGCATAAAAGCAAAGATATTCCTTTTTAGGCAATGAAGAACATTCACTTACGCAAACAGTCCGATTATCCCCATAAAGAACTAAAAGGAAAGAATTATTCCTCTAAAAACAGATAACTGTTGCGGGCCTCCTGTTATTAGGCAAAATAATCATTTTTGCGTAAGCTAGAAAAATCAGATAAAAATAATCGCAGCATTTTTTATCAAAATTGCCCTACCTAAATAATCAAAAAACCAGTTTCCAAGGGAATAGTTGAGCCCATTTTTAAATATAGAGCCTACAATTGGCGCATTACTTATTGGTCTTCCCCCCCATAGCCGTAAAAACGCTATCAACAGGCTCCCAAAGCTCTATCTTATTTCCATCATTATCCATAATATGGACAAACTTACCATAATCATAAGTGACTATGGAGTCTAGAACGGTAACCCCGTTGGAGACTAATTTGTCCAAAAGTGCCTCTATATTTTGAACACGATAGTTCACCATAAACCCTTTTTGAGACGGGGAGAAATACTCACTACCTTTTTTAAACGGACTCCACTGCAGATAATTGATCTCCTCCGGTCTATGGGCATTCCTAAATTCAAAACTTGCTCCCCACTCATTGGTCACCAAACCCAAATTTTCCTCATACCACTTCTTGCTTTCTTCCGGACTCTCCGCAAAGAAGAAAATCCCACCAATCCCTGTCACTCTAGGCGCTGGATCTTTGGGAGTGGATTCCTTTTTTTCAGGGTTCGTTTTATCTTGCATTTTGATTTCATTTTTTGGTTCGTCAATGAGCAGTTGGTGAAAATTAAAACAAAGCAACTACCTCAATAGTAACCGATAATCAACATAACTGTTTAGATTACCCGATTTTTTGGCAAAACAGGCTTTGGGGGGTAAAGGATAAAACTTAAATGCTCCAAAGAAAGCCAGTATTTTTTGGAGCAACCATACCCCACCCTTGACGTATAATCATTACCTTTGCTGCAAAGTAACTATTCATTTTTAGTCCTGATGTAGGGACATCTGTATAGTTACCCTATTTTAATCAACCGTACCTATGCACCAAATCATCGAGCCCGAACACAAAGCACTGACCATCAACCTAAATGAGCACATTTACGGAACTTTCGCAGAAATCGGTGCAGGGCAAGAAGTTGCCAGACACTTCTTTCAAGTCGGAGCCGCTGCGGGCACTATCGCCAAGACCATGTCGGCCTATGACAAAGTGTATTCCGATCAGATATACGGACGAGAAAAAAAAGGAAGATATGTTTGTCAATCTCGTCTGATCAAAATGCTTGACCATGAATATGAACTCATGGAAGACCGATTGGGCAAAGAAAGGCCGGAGACAAAATTCTTTGTCTTTGCAGATACCGTAGCCACCGTCAATTATTCACGCACCATCAAAGGAGACGGCTGGCTTGGGTTAAGATTTCAGCTAAGCCCTGACGGCCCTGCTAATCAGATCATCCTTCATGTCAAAATGCACGACAATCACAGTCAACAACAGCAGCAAGCGGTGGGCATCTTGGGTGTCAATCTACTCTATGGCTGTTACTATTACAACGATGATATCGAAATCTTATTAACCTCCCTGATGGATACCTTGCAAGGGCGAATTTCTATTGACATGGTGGACTTACAAGGTCCTGATTTTCAGCATATTGACAATCGGTGGCTAAGCTATTTAATTGTCAAAAAAGGATTAACCAATGTAGCCATGTTTGGGCCTGACGGTAAAAATCGCCATCCTTCCGAGTTCCTGTATAAAAAGAGTTTATTGATTGTTCGCGGTAATTTCTTGCCCCCGACCAAGGTCAATATGGACATGTTAGATTCCGGGCTTCAACAATTCATCGACGAACCGGAAGTAGATCCCCAAGCGGCTGTCCCGATGGTTGAAATCACCTTAAATCACCTACACTTTTCTGAAAATATCAAAAAGGATTTTTTGGATAGGGCCAATTTACTATGCGCTTTGCAGCAAACTGTCATCATTTCCAATTGCGAAGAGCGCTATAAATTAATCCATTATCTCGCCGATTACAAAATAAAAAAAATCGGTCTGGTCATCGGTGTCGAAGAACTTAGGGACATTTTCACGCAGCATGATCACGAAGATGATGATGGGGCGCTTTTAATTTCTTTGGGGAAACTATTTTCCAAAGAAACCAAAATCTACGGTTACCCTTCCATAGATCGCCAAACGAAAAAATATCTGAATTGCATCAATATGTCCTTGCCGGACGGCATTACGTTCCTTTTTAGCCATCTTATCAAGAAAGGAAAAATCGAAGACATCCATCATGTAGATCGCAATATCCTTTCGATTTGGTCGCAGGTTGCCTTCCAAAAGATTCAAGCCAATGACGAACAGTGGGAAAAGATGGTTCCCCAAAAAGTCGCAGATTTAATCAAGGAGCAGGGGTTATTTGGCTATCAATTAACTCACTAGCCTATCGCAACGGCAAAACCCGATTCGCTTCCACTCCTTGCTGACTATGTACTCCATCCACCAAGACTTGGGCGATTGCTAAATTACTAAATTGCTTCAAAGCAAAATGGCGGGCATGCTCCCCAATCTTAGATAATTTTTGTGGGTTCTCCATACAAAAACGGATATTATCCACAAATTCTTGAGGAGTATCAGCAATTAATACATGCATTAAGTGGGTAGCCGCAATGCCTTCCAAGCCCAATCGAGTCGTGATAATCACCTTACCCAGCATCATCCCTTCGATAATCTTCGCTCTAATACCACTGCCCGAAAGCAAAGGCACAATCATCACCGAATGTTGATTGATAAAGTCGGGCGCACTCTCCACTTCCCCATGAATAGTAACATTGGGAATTTTCAAGTTTATCAAGGAAGTCGGCGTTTTTTTGCCGGCTACATGGAAAGTCAATTTCGGATACAACTTGGAGATAGTAGGCCAAGCAGTCTTCAAAAACCATTGGAGACCTTCTACATTTGGCATCCAATCCAGAGAGCCTATAAAAGACAGGGACAAAGGACGCTTAAAAGACTTATTATCAGGATGATACAAGCTTTCATCTAATCCAATCGGGACCACAATACTTTGCCTTTGCAACCCCAATTTCTTGAATTTCTTCAAATCCGATTCCGATATGGCCACAAACAAATCTACCTTATTCATGGCATTCAACTCAAATTTGCGCAAGCGGGCAGATGCTTGATTCAGGATGATTTTTTTCGGTAAAAATTTTGAATTGCTCGCTATATGCGCCCATATTTCATGCTCTACATTGTGGGTACGCATAGCCACCAACGCATCAGAATGGGTGCGAATAATATCAATGTAGGGAGCTAAAATAACCGTCTCCAACAAGACCATATCAAATGCCCCGGCATCCAAAATATGTACTAATTTTTGACGAAAGTCATCAGTGATAAAACGACTGACATGAAAACTCTTCTTGGAAAAAAAATTAGATAAGACATTAAAGTAATTGACCGAATTATCCAAATAAGAAGTCTCTATTTGCTCATAATAATCAAAATCCGCCGGTAATCGGGTCAAATCAAAGAAATGCTTCTTGGTATTCATAGACAACAGCGTCACTTCATGCCCTAAATCACGCAAGGCCTTAGCCAAAAAAGTGACCGCGATAGACTCGCCATCATTCAAAGGATAAGGAAATTTTTTGCAGAGTTGAAGTATTCTCATTTAGTAACTGTTGTAGGTACACCTGTTTTTAGGCAGAAAATAGGCATTTTTTGTGTCTGTTGCCTCCTGCCTACCGGCAGACCAAAAATGCACGTATCCGTTGATCTATTCGGGCCATTATTCTCTCATTCCGTAAGCTATGAAACCAAACATCAAGTTCCTCCATTCGCTGACTTTATAACGTACCGACACTCTATTCATTGCGGAGACATGATGACTTCTTCCAATTTATGGTTCGTTTTTTCAATATTTTCCATGGTCTCACGAAGTCATATAACCGCTCCGACACCTAAAAACTATCACAAATTCCACCTTTCCGAAAGGCAATGATACTACATTTCGCCCATTTCATCCCCAAAAAGACGGCTAATTCCTTCTTTACTCGCCTTACAAACCCCTTTTTCGGTAATCAAACCGGTCACCAAACGGGCGGGCGTCACATCAAAGGCATAGTTAGCGGCTAGACTTCCCTCCGGCGTCAATCGCACTCGGGTCAGCGCTTGGTCGTGCAATCCATCAATAAAAGTCACCTCATCCGGACTACGCTCTTCAATCGGTATTTCGGCCAATCCGTCATCCAGCGTCCAATCAATGGTGGAAGACGGCAGCGCCACATAAAACGGCACCCCATTGTCTTTCGCCGCCAATGCTTTCAGATAAGTCCCTATTTTGTTGGCCACATCACCCGACCGCGTGGTCCGATCACTACCCACCAAGACCATATCTACCAGATGATGTTGCATCAAATGCCCGCCGGTATTATCGGCGATAACCGTATGGGGCACACCATGCTGCCGGAGCTCCCAAGCGGTCAGCCGAGCCCCTTGATTGCGCGGACGAGTCTCATCCACCCACACATGCACGCGGATACCCCGATCATGGGCCAGATAGATGGGCGCCGTTGCCGTTCCATAATCATCCGTAGCCAACCACCCCGCATTACAATGAGTCAAAATATGAACGACTTCCCCACCCTTTTCATCTGCGATATTTTGGATAATTTCGAGACCATTTTCACCGATGGATTTACAGTTTTGGATATTTTCTTTTTGATAGGTCAGAGCCGCCGTCGTTGCTTTCGCCAAAATGTGATTATCCACTGCTTGCGCCAAAATGTAAGCCTCCATTCGGTCAATGGCATAAAATAAATCTACCGCAGTCGGACGAGAAGTTTTGAGATAATTGGCCGCTTCCTTCAAGGACTTGGCAAAGTCATCCGTCAGCAAAGCTTCGCGAGTCGCGACCATCATCCCAAAAGCAGCGGTCGTGCCAATCAATGGAGCCCCGCGCACTTTCATCTGCCGGATGGCCTGATAAAAATCCTCTACCGTCGATAAGGTTTCAATCACCCAATCAAACGGCAATTTGCGCTGATCGATGATCTTCACATCACCCTTTTCTTCCATCCAGATGGACGTAAAATGTTTTCCATTTATATTCATAACTTGCGGGCGATTTTTAATTCTAAAATCTCTTGGGTACTTCCCAAAACCTTAAACCGCTCATCAATCCGAAGTCCCACAACCCAACAAATCTTTCCGTCACCGGATTCCAATACCCAAATTTTCTCTTTTTCCGGAAGGCTTAGTTTCAGGTTGGACAAAAAATCTTTTAGTTTCTTGCTTCTCCCGCCCATCCCAAAAGGTTGGAATCGGTCTCCTGCTTTTCGCTTCCGCAAAACAAGTGGAAAAACCATCCTATCCTTGGCAAGCCATACTAAGCCGTCTTCCTCCGGCGGACGTTGACCATGGTAGTTTTTAACCGTCCAAGAAAGCTCAAATTCTGGAGTATCAATGGGCATCTTTCTCCAAGCCTCCAGTTGATATTCCACCCCCGTATCTTCCGCAAAATCCGTCACCAAAAGCGAGTCTCCATGAATAACTGCCCTTTTTTGACCGGATAAAAATACTTTTCCGGTTTCCTTCGCCCCCAAAATATCTACAACCAGACTTTCATTAAATCCATATTCTTTAAGCAAATAATACAATACCGATTTGGCGGAAGGCAAAGCACGGATGGCTTTTAAATCCAAGCGAATTTCCTGAGCTTCCCGGCGCATATATTTTTGCCTTATTGTTTCCACAAAATCTTCCAACATCAATTCTAACTCACTCATTATCTGTGCATTATGCGCTAGATTTTGGATGACAGCCGGATTAATAGACTCCAACAATGGGAGGACTTTGTGACGAATTAAATTCCGAGCATACTTTGTTTTCTGATTGGAGCTGTCTTCGCGCCAAGTGACATCATTTTCTTTAGCGTATGCCAAAATATCTTGCCTTTCGGCGAAAAGTAAAGGACGAACCAGATGCCCCGACTTAGATTTAATCCCGTGCAACCCGGCCATCCCGGAACCACGAATCCAATTAAAAATCATCGTCTCCGCTATGTCATTCTTTTGGTGCGCGACCAAGATCCATGAAGCTCCCACCTCCTTCCGTTTTTTCTCCAGCCATTCATAACGCAATTGTCTAGCTGCTTGCTGAATAGAAATTTTGTGGGCTTTGGCGAAAGCATCAGTATCCACATCCAACTGATGGAAATTTAACCCATTCTCATCTGCAAACCTTTTCACGAAAGTGGCATCCCCGTCTGATTCCTGACCACGAAGATGAAAATTGACATGCGCCACATCAAAATCATATCCGGCATCCAACAAAAGATGACCCAAAACCATCGAATCCAGTCCCCCACTAATCCCCACCAATAGCTTATCATCTGTCTGCATCAATTGATGTTTGCGGACAAATTCAAGAAAATCACCTAATAACCGGGTATGCATAACTCAAGTTTTGAGCGAAATGATGTCCCCAACCAAATAGAGAGAACATCATCAAAATTCGTTTGCAAATATGCCAATAATCTACTTACTTTGTAGCAAATACAGCAAATCATTTGATTGACTTGGTTGTTTTTTTCACATGAAGTCCTTTTTTCACCCGTCTAATCCTATTCCTATGACCCGCTTACTCTTGATAGCAGTGATGTCCTTGTTGACCCTTACCCAGTGTAAAACCACCAAAAAACCGGAAAATGAAACCACTACAAAGGTAGAGACAACGACAAAAACAGAAACCAAGGAAGCCGCCCCTACCCAAAACGACACCAAAACCCCACCACCGGAAGGGAAAAAATACACCCAAGGTCAAGAAAACGGTCCGTCCAACAATGTTTTAGAGTTTTTCTCTACGGACTATTGGCTCCCCCAATTTGCGGTATCCGGCTTATCAAAAGATGCCCATCTCCCCTATCAAGGCATGTGGCTAAAATTTGACAAATCAGGTCAATTTAAAGGAGGAATCAATGACACCGATAATATTCGGGGCAGTTGGCGATTTGATACCAAAAGCAACCACTTGTTCATCATTTCAAACAACCCTGATTTGGAAGGTAAGTGGCAGGTGAATCGTTCAGGATTTGCCATGGTGTGGTTTGCCAGAGAAGGACAAAAATTACAGGACATCCAAATAAAATTGGTGAATAGCAGCTATAAACCCGGCGAAGAGTAAGAGTATCTATCAGCGGAATCACTTGGTCAATTCAAGCGCCAAAGGAGTCACATCTTTGTAGCCCGTAATGTGGTGGCGGGATAAGAGCATGCCCAACTGCGGGTCATAGCAAGTTATGACTACTGCTAGCCCTTTCCGGAATATTGTTTTTATACAATCTGTTATACACTAGCCCCATTAACATAAAAAGTAACTTTTCATAAAAAAACCTTACCTTTACCGCTTATTTTTTTCTTACTGACCGAGTACCCCATGGAAGACGAAATTATCATACAAGAAGCCTATGCGAAACTACTCGAAGCTATCCGTCCCAAGATGGATAATGAAGACCGATTGAATATTCAGAAAGCTTTTGAGTTAGCCAAAGAAGCACACAAAGACCAACGCCGCAAATCGGGTGAGCCTTATATCACTCATCCTATTTCTGTGGCCATCATTTGTGCCGAAGAAATTGAACTTGGCCCAACAGCAGTCATTGCCGCTCTACTTCATGATGTGGTAGAAGACACGGCCATTTCTTTAGAAGAGTTACGCCAAGAATTTGGGGACAAAATTGCCACCATTGTAGATGGACTAACTAAACTGGATTCTAATCATACTTCAAAAAGTCCGCAAGCTGAAAATTTTCGGAAGGTACTACGCACCCTTTTAGTGGACGTAAGAGTCGTATTAATCAAAATTGCCGATAGACTCCATAATATGCGGACTATTGGCTCTATGCCCAAGCATAAACAACAAAAAATCGCCGCAGAAACCAAGTATATCTATATCCCCTTAGCGCACAGACTCGGTATCTATAACATCAAATCAGAACTTGAAGACCTTTGGCTAAAAATCACCGATAGAGAAACATATAACGAAATTAGCCGAAAACTCAACGAGACCAAAAAAGATAGAACGGAATATATTAACAACTTTGTACGTCCGCTTCACCGCGCCATCAAAGCGCTGGATGTTCCTTTTGAAATTATTGGTCGCCCCAAGTCCATTTTTTCGATTCACAACAAAATGCTGGGGAAGGAAGTCGAATTTGAAGAGATTTACGACTTATTTGCCATTCGGATTATTATTGATGTACCTATTTCGTTAGAGAAGTCGCTTTGCTGGCAAGTATATTCTATAATTACGGATTTTTATAGTCCCATTCCCGAAAGGTTAAAAGACTGGGTGACCACTCCAAAATCCAATGGATATGAATCCCTGCATACGACTGTCATTGGACCTTACGGCCGATTTGTGGAGGTACAGATTCGTACCAAACGGATGAATGAGATTGCAGAGCGCGGATTTGCGGCCCACTGGAAATACAAAGGAGTAAAGGACAATGACGACAATGTCTATGAAAAGTGGTTGGAAACCGTTCGGGACACCATTGAGAGCTCGGACCATAATGCACTTGAGTTTTTATCTGATTTTAAGTCTCATTTATTTAGTGAAGAAGTCCACGTATTTACGCCGAAAGGCGATATGAAGGTTTTACCACTTGGAGCGACTGCATTGGACTTTGCTTTTTCGATTCATAGTGAAGTAGGGATTACTTGTTCGACCATTAAAGTCAATAGCAAGCTTGTGCCATTTAGTTACTTACTAAAAAATGCCGACCAAGTATCTGTCACCACATCCAAAAAAAGAAAACCCAATAAAGATTGGTTGAATTTTGTCGTTACCGGAAAAGCTAAATCTAGGATTAGAGCTGCCTTGCGGGAAGAGAAAAAAACACAGGCTTCATTTGGTAAGGAAGCCCTTTTGCGCAAGCTGGCAGCACTCAAAGTTGCCTTAGAACCCAATGTGGACAATCTCGCTAGATTCTACGGATTTGAAAACCGTTTGGATTATTACTTTGCCATCTCGGAAGGACATATTAACTTACTAGAACTCAAGAAATTTCCTATAGTTGACGGTAAATTTGATCTAACTAAAAAGAAATCCGAAGAGGAAAAACCTTTGGTACTTCCCAAGGCACCAAAACACGACTTTGAAGCCATCAAACAAAGTCAAATCATCATTGATGGTCAAGCCGGAGACAAGTTTGCTTATACTTTGGCTCCTTGTTGTAATCCGGTATTGGGCGACGAAATCTTTGCTTATGTCTCGGCTTCCGGTATGAAGATTCACCGTACTTCCTGCCCCAATGCAGAAAACCTTTTGGCGAGTATGGCCAATAATGTACACAAAGCCGAATGGGGCAAGAGTTCATCTAACTTATACTACACAGACCTAGTCATTACGGGTGTGGATAAAGGCGTTGGTGTCATACAAGCCATCTCAAGTACCATTTCTTCCAGCCTTGGCCTGAATATTAGATCCTTTTCCATTGACGGGCATGATGGCTTTTTTGAAGGACGTCTCCGACTGGTCGTCAACAACAATAACCAACTTCATAAGGCCATCAGCGAACTAAAAAAAATTGATGGCATCAGGAATGTGGTACGGGAAGCATAGGTCTGAAGTCGATTAATCCCTCGGATTCATAATGCAAGAGCTACTAAACAAAAAAAAAGCAATCCATTTGGATTGCTTTTTTTTTATCTCGATGTATTCAGTGCTTACTTTGCAGAAACTTTCTTAACACCTTTCTTTTTATCGTATGTGGATTGGGCAGCTTTAGGGGCCATCGGATTCCATCCGGGAGTTAGGTCCACAACCGATGCAGATGCAATAAAAATGGAAGAATAGGTACCAAAGATAATACCCCACATAATCGCAAAGGCAAATCCCTTGATACTAGAACCACCGAATACTAAAAGTATTACAATAACAATCAAAGTAGTTAAAGAGGTAATCAAAGTTCTACTTAAAGTACGATTAATCGCTAAGTTAAACACTTCTTTCTTCGTAGTACCACGATGTTCATCGATAAACTCACGAATACGGTCATATACAATTACTGTATCGTTTACAGAATAACCAATTACCGTCAAAATGGCCGCCACAAATGCTTGGTTAATCTCCATGGAGAAAGGCATCAAATGCTCCAAAATCAAGAACATACTCAAAGTAGCCAAGACATCATGGAACAAGGCAATAACCGCCCCCATACTAAATTGCCACTTACGAAAACGTATCGCCAAGTAAATAAAAATTAACAATAGCGCCACTAAAGCCGATTCAAATGAGCTCTTACGAATATCATCCGCAATGGTCGGTCCTACCTTACTAGAGCTAATAATCTTTGTCCCTTTGGAGGAAACATCCTTAAAGGCTTTTTCATTTACCTGTCCACCGGCAATGGCATTTACACCCTCGAATAATTTATGTGTAACAACATCAATAGCATTATCTTCCGGGCTATCAATCATATACTTCGTCACGATATTAAAGGTGTTGTCTGTACTGACGACCTTTACTGTTGGTTCAGAGCCAAATTGCTCCTTGAGTTGCTTACGAATCACATCCGCATCCACGTTCACATTCTTATCAAACTGAACGTTGTAGGAATATCCCCCCGTAAAATCTACACCTAAGTCAAAACCACGAGTAAAAAACAATGTCGCCCCAACCAAAATCAAGACAGAAGAAAAGATGTATCCGTATTTGCGTAAGCCAATCCAATCAACCTTGGTCTTTGTCAAAATGTTAGCAGACCAAGAATAGCTGAAAGAAGCATTCCGTCCTTTCTCTATCCACCAATCTATAATCAACTTGGTCAATACCAAAGCCGTCAACATAGAACTCAATATACCAATAATCAATACAACCGCAAAACCTTTAATCGGTCCTAAACCGAAGTAAGAAAGTACCATTGCAGTCAACAAGGACGTCACGTTGGCATCTATAATGGCCGAATACGAATGCTTAAAACCATCACTAATGGCTGCTTTCATAGACTTGCCCGCTCGTAATCCTTCCCTTATCCTTTCGTAAATAATGACGTTGGCATCTACCGCCATACCCAAAGTTAATACGATACCGGCAATACCCGGCAAGGTCAACACCGTACCATATGAAGCTAAAGCACCAAAGATAAAGAACAAGTTGGCCAACAAGGAAATCACCGCAACCACACCTCCAAAAGCATAGTATGCAATCATAAATAACAACAACAAAACAAAAGCTAAAGCAACAGAGTTAAAACTCTTCTGAATGTTCTCTTTACCCAAAGAAGGGCCAATCAATTGCTCTTCAATAATTCTTACCTTCGCCGGCAACTTACCGACTTCAAGGATATTAGCTAATTCATCGGCATCCGCTACGGAGAAATTACCGGAAATTTGAGTATTTCCACCCAAGATGGCACTTTGTACACTCGGAGAAGAAACTACATCATCATCCAATGCGACTGCGACTTCTCTTTTACCGTTGGCAAAAGCCTTAGAAGTCATATCGCCCCAGATTTTAGCCCCTTGATTATCCATAGTTAGGGTAACCACAATCTCGTTAGTGGTTGGATTGGTGCTGGTGGCGGCATTCGTGACGTGATCTCCACCCAAAGGAGCCGTATTTTTGCCGTAAGGCATCTTAATGGCATAAAGCATATAAGTATTCTTGCCGTCTTTATCGTCATAGGGCTTATAAGACCACAAAAACTTAACATCCGGCGGAAATAAAGCCTTTACTTCCGGTTTCTTTAATAAATCAGAAATGGCTTTCCTTTGATTTTTATTGGCATATCCCATGATAGGAGAAGCCGGCAAGCCACCACTTTGAAGGACAGCCAATTGAAGTTTAGAGAACAACGGGCCAATATCCTGACTCGGACGCTCCATGACCGTCCAAACAGAATCAACGACATTTCCTAAAGAATCAAATTTTGGCTCTCTAATACTGTCTAACTTCGCTTCAATGGTTTTGGAAGCGCCCATCATATCTTTGAGCTTCTTATCGGCTGCTACAAAGGCATCCGCAATACCCGGATCATTCAAACGGTAAGTATCCCAAAACTCCAACTTAGCGATTTTGGTAAAATACTGTCTGGCCCGTTCAGGATTTTCCATGCCCGGTAGTTCTACCACAATCAAATTTCTACTCTTATCCAGAGAGACGTTAGGTTGTACGACTCCGAGCTTATCAATCCGCTTACGCAAACGCAAAAAGGTTTGGTTAACGGCTTCGTCCGCTTTAGTACGCAAAAGATTCAAGACATCCGCATCAGAAGCATTGTTGGTGATTTCGTCTCTGAGAGATTCATTTCTGCTAAAAATATCCGCCAACTTAGTCCCATTAGAATATTTCTTGTAGGCAGTTCCGAAGGCATCAATGAAATTACCACCATTGGCCATCGCCGCTTGGGCTTCATCCAATGCCTTGGCAAATCCCGCATCCGTATTGCTGCCATCGTCCTTGGACAAATCCAAGAAGAAACTCTTTAAGTCTATTTGAAGGATGACACTCATACCCCCTTTTAAATCAAGTCCAAGAGCCAATTGCTGAGCCTTTAGGTCATTGTAAGTAAATTCTTTAAGCAAAGGTAACTTCAGCGCAGTCTCCGTAGAAGCGGAGTCCAAAAATTGACTTCTAAACTGCTTGTACATCGAATCCTGCTGGGCCGGATCCGTAAAAGAAGCAACGTGTTCACTAGCAAAGGTGTCTGCTTTCTTCTCGACCTTTCTTGTTGGGAAAATTAATAAGTACTGATACAAGCAGACAATCGTCAACAAGACCAATAATACTTTGAACAATCCTTTAGTTTGCATTCGTAAAAAACTTTTTGTCGAAGTCGGTCTTTTCCTCGCTTAGTCACTGATTATAGTCAATAATTCTCTATAAAAGAGAAAAACCAAATACAAAATGAAAGTTTCATTTTATAATCGGTTAAAACTGAATTAATTACGAAACTAAAGCTAAAAAAAAAATGATGGACCAACCTTTCATCTGTTGCCAAAAATTTGGCGAAAATTATATTTTGTGGTTCACTTTTTCAAAAGTAGCGCAAATATAGTGGTTTTACCCAATTAATACCTAAAATGTTGCAGGTTGTTTTTGTGCTATTTTTCAAAATACAGAGAATAAAAATTAAGGCAACTGTTTTCAACCGACGATTATTCCCAAAACACGCTCTTTGGCTTCATTTTTTTATAGAATTTGTACTAAACCAACTGATTATGTGTGAAAACTATCCCGAAAACAACTATCTTTGTAACAGAAACAGGCGTTTTACGTCTCTTTTCTTATTCATCATTAACCAGTGACTATTTAGGTATCCGCAGGTTTTTGTCATAAAGTGCGCTTTTTGCGCAGGTCTGTTTTTGCCCTATTTTTGTAGATACCAGGCATGCCTTGTATCTACAAATCAAAAAATTGGGCACTGCCTTACCGGTAGGCAGGCGTAACAGACACAAAAATGACTATTTTCTGCCTAAAACAGAGACACCTAAACAGTTACAAAAATTAAAAAAAATGGGTCTATTTGATTTTCTTAAGAAAAACAAAAAAGTGAACACACCTACTCCACCTAAGCCTGATGTCAGTGCGAAGGCTGATGAGATGATTCGGCAACAAAAGTTGATGGTCATAGACAATACCATTGCCGCACTTGGCTTGGATATTGAAAACTTGAATATCGACTTTTACAATAATTCTGTGACAGTCAGTGGTTTGGTTCAATCGGATGCCGACCGTGTCGCTGTGGTGGAAGCATTGAATACCGTTGATGGGGTGTATAGCGTGGATGATCGTTTGGAAGTAGCCGCACCAAAAGTGGAGATTTACGTCATCCAAAAGGGCGACTCTTTGTCTAAGATTGCCAAACATTACTACGGAGACCCTATGAAATATAAGGAGCTTTTTGAGTTGAACAAAGATGTGTTAAAAGATCCTAATACTATTTTTCCGGGTCAAGAAATCAAAATCCCTAAGGAATTATAGTTTTTTTGCTTCCTTGCGGAAAAATACCGCTCATCAACTATCTGTCCCGGATGTGTAGCTGTTTGGGATGGATGTTTTTAGACGCATTCAGGTAACATTTTACAGCTGTTTCTTTGACACTATTCGGTGTTGAAAATAGCTTTTGAATATGTCCAACCGGACGCACCCAAGTCAATACTTGGGTGCGTTTTTTTTAACCTGAGTTCGATTAAAGCAAAAAAAAGCCTTTTTCTGCTTCCCGGTAAGTATCGGTAAACAAAAAAGGCTTCTTAGTAACAACCATTGTTTTAAGTGAAATGAAATAAAATCCATCTCAAATTTCCATAGCCCATCAATCGCTTTTGGCGATGCTCAGGCAATTATAATCCCATTAGAATCCTGCTCCTTTCCACCCTCTATATCCACCTTTAAGGTTATATAGGTGCTTAAAGCCCATAGATTCCATTATTCTAGCCGCATGACTACTTCTTGCACCGGAAAGGCAATACACTAAATAGGTCTTATCCTTGTCTAGTTTGCCGATTTCCGTTTTAAAGTTACGGTCTGAAACATTTACATTTAGTTTTGTACCGGGTATGGCACCTGCTTGAAACTCTCTAGGTGTCCGAACATCAATCAGTGTCCCGGCATTTTCATCCATCAGCTTCTTAAAAGTTGCTGCATCCACGTTGCTCACCGCACCGACGGTGGTCGTTTTTGTATTAGACTTCGTATCTCCTTGAGCGGAAGACCCCCCGCAAGAAGATAAAAAAGTCAAGCTAAGTATCGTAATGATTAGATAAATAGTATTTTTCACATCTAGGATATTAAGCTAATGAAGAAGCCATGGCTTGGATACCACCACCGTTATAAGTTTCGATGCCTTGTCCTTCTAAGAAGCTTTTGGCGCTACCTGCACGGGCTCCACTAAGACAATAGACAATCACCGGTTTATTAAAAGCTTTGATTTTAGCGACTTCTTGTCCTATGACCTGTAAAGGAATATTTATCGCGTTATCTACGTGTCCTTGTGCAAATTCACCCGGTGTCCGCACATCAATTAATACGGCTCCATTTTGGACTAATTCTTTGTAGTTGACATCATCCATGCCACCGCCAAACATTCTATTGAAAAAACTCATTTTCGATTTTTTTAGTGTGAGTAATAAATTCAGTGCAAAGTTGCAGGTACTTATTTTTATAATGTGTGATTTTCATCACGTTATAAAATGAAAGGTAATGGGAGATGGGCTGAAGGGTGGAGAAGTCCCAATCAAAGATTTACAAAATTTTGGGTAAATTAGTGAAGAGCAAAAAAGCATTTTAAACTTTAGCCCCACTATCCACAATAACAAACTTCTTTTTCAGCTTTAAAAACTGCTTTTCAAAGTATTCATAGGACAAGGTGGCAAAAATTACAGAAACAATCACAGATAAAGGATAAAGCAAATAATCATGATATATGTCCATTTTCTGCAAAGTTTTCAAAACAATAAGAATGACCAACGAGTGATACATATACAGACCATAAGATATTTTCCCTGCGTATTTGAGCCATTTATGCTCCAGATTAAGAACTGAATGGGGATTTGAAGCCAAATTCATTATCAATATCGTAAACAACACCCCATATATCTCGAAATGCAAAACCGGAAAATGTACCCCCAAACCTATCAATAAAATAATAATGGCCAGGTTGATATACTGGGTGGTTTTGCTGAAAAGCACCTTCAAAATCCTATCCCTTTTTTCATAAACTAATACAGAAGCAACTCCACCAATAGCCATTATGTCAATATTGAATACTCCCCAAAATCGCTTTGCAAGCTGATAAATATAACCATCACTTAGATGGGCATTCAATAGTCCCGAAATCACCAAATAAACAATGATAATCGTCCATAAAACCGCCATTTTATTTTTTGCCTTCTTCATAATCCATGGCCACATCAAGTAAAATTGCTCTTCGGTACCAATGGACCAGGTCTGACCCGCAAAAGGAATAATCCCCAGCCCTACCATCAACAAATTGGGCAAAAAGAATAAAAATAAAAAGGCTTTTATCCATAAATGCGCCTGCACGGTCGCTATATCATATTCCGGAATCGATAAAAATTCAATGTGCGGAGCAATAAAAAGAGAAAAGATCACAATCAAGAAGTACAAAGGCCATATCCGCATGACCCGACGCAAATAGAACTTACCCACGGCGATGGTATTCGTCCGCTCTTTTTCAATCATCAAAAGATAAGTAATCAAAAAACCACTTAACGAAAAAAACAAGACAACCCCCAGCTTCCCAATCACATGTACAACGGATTCGATAGTCCCTATTTGATAATCCGAATCAACCCCATTGCCAAAGATATTGGGCAAACCCATTTCTCCTTTGCTCAACTCAATATGATGTACAATCACCAATAAAGCCGCAATAAAGCGTAAGCCATCTAAATTAGGAAAATAAACCTTTTTACCTTTAGCCATAAGATTATTTAGGCAGTCTGTGATTAATTGTTTTGTGCCGGATCGTTTTGGGGTAGTTGATATTTCTTCTGCTTTTTACCAAACACAGACACGTTTACGTATCTTTTTGGATTTAGGCGAAAGTCTTGAAGAAGAAAATTTAGATTGTGGAGACTATTATCCAGATTATTGTACAAATTGGGGTCATTAATTAATTGAGCAATGGAGCCTTCGCCACTGTTGGCCTTCTCCAGTATTTTGTCGAAAGACGCTAAGGATTTTTGAGTCGATTCAAGAGTCGTTTTAAGAGTGGCCACGGCATCATTCGTTTTCATGATGGTTTCGTCAAGGCCCGCACTATCTAATTTAGCCGTCAGACTGGCGCTATGGTCAATAATTTTTGTAATAGAAGCATTAGATTGCCTTAAATTGGCAGTAATGGCTGCCAAATCATTCATCACAAGTGTCACTTGTTGATTAGAGTTCGCAATCAATTTATTCAGATTCCGGGTGGTCACCTTCATATCCGCCAAAATAATGTCCATATCATAAAACATTTTTCCGACCCCGGGTGCAGTAGGATCTTTTGCTTGCGCAGAAATGGTATCGTAAGCACTAATCAAACCATTCTTAATGACTTGGGTATAGGGACTAAGTTCTTCAGGTCCACCCACCATCGCTTCGAGCATACTCAAAGACCGACCTTTCAAAGTAGCGCCACTTTTGGCAATGGGGGCGTTGGAATTAGGGTCAATTTGGATACGAACGGCTTTGCCCCCGACAAATCCGGTCTCCAAGATTTCGGCGACCGCATCGGTTTTGACATCAACAGGCTCATCGATGCGCATTTGGATTTTCACCTTAGAGTTTTTCTCCGCATCCACGGTAAAAGCAATATCCGTCACCGTACCGACCTGAAACCCTTTGACAAAAACGGGAGAAGAACGAATCAAACCTTTGGCATTATCCACAAAAATATTGTAATACTTTGAGCTCCCGAAAAGGTTCTCTCCTGCCAAAAAACGATAGCCAAACACGGTGGCTCCGATGACAATGATTCCAAAAATTCCCAATTTTACTTCCTTTGACATATTGATTTTTTATGATGTAGTAGAGACATAGCAAGCCTTGTCTCTACAACATTTAAAGACAAATTTCGGCAGTTCAACGGATTTATAGAAACATTGTTGAGTCAAAACCTTTATTTATTCATGTCTCTGGCTTCTTGCAGACCAATACGATGACCATTTAAGTAAGCCACGATAAAACCATCGAAACCCTTGTTTTTGAGTACTTTAAAGACACTGGTTATATCAGACCAATGCTTGGAGTGACCGGTCAAGTACTTAAAGTAACCTTCTTCATAGACGACTTCTACGTTGGATAATGCTGCGTACTTTTTTGTCCTTATGTTTAAAGGCTTTTTAGAAGCCGCTATTTGAATTTTGTAAACGGGCTCCATTTTTAGCTTGTCCAAATCAATAATTTGTTTTTTGACGGGACCAACACCGACCGGGGATGGAGCGGTTGTTGCCTTTTTTGGTGCCACCGGATTAGATTCTTGGGGCGAATCGTTTTTTTCGTGTCTCTCGCCTTCGGAAACGGAGAGTATTTTGGGACCGGCAATTTGAGTAACAGGTCTAATGGATTCATAGGTACTTTCCGAAGGAAGACTCATCACTGCTTGACTCAGCTCGGCTGTTTTCTTCGATTTTGTGGGGGAAGCAGCCATTGCTGTACTGACTTTTTTAGAGACCGGGTGCTGTTTTGGGGCTGTTTTTTTAATTTTTCGCTTGATGATGGGCTTAGGTATATCCTTTTCCGCAAGGACAACTGATGCCGGAGCAGAATTAAAGAAGACCGGTTTGTCCGTTTCGACACTCATTTTGTACTCATAAAATGCATCCGCAATCGATTGGGCAATTTGCTCTTGCCCGGCTTCACTGGCTAGGTATTTTTCATCACCGGAATTGGACAAATATCCGGTCTCAATCAAGACACTAGGCATGGCGACTTCACGCAAGACATGAAAATTAGCCTGCAACACTCCCCTACTTTTGCGTTGAGTGTAAGATTTGAATTTTTTTTCTACCCTTTCGGCAAATTGGATGCTTCTGTCCAGATAATTTTGTTGGTACATACTCATAAAAATATGCCATTCAGGAGACTCCGGATCGGAGAATCCATACTCATCTTGATGCTGATCCAAGAAAAGGGCTTCATTTTCCCTTTTGGCAATGACCAGATTCCGCTCTTTTTTGGCAGCTCCCAAAACGTAGGTTTCCGAGCCATGTATCTTACGACCGACGACGCCGGCAGGCATGGCATTGCAGTGGATGGAAATAAACAAATCCGCGTGAGCATCATTGGCGATTCTTGCCCGTTTGGCAAGTGGGACATAGACGTCTGTTTTTCGGGTATATAGAATTTCAATTTCGGGAAACTGGGCAGCAATGGCCTTACCAAGGAGCAAAGCAATCTTTAGAGTCAGGTCTTTTTCGGCCGTCAACTGACCGGAAGTGCCCCCATCGCGTCCACCGTGACCGGCATCAATGACAATTTTTTCGATTTTAGAGTTGGAAAACTCCTTCCACATAGGGTCAAAAATGTTAATTTTTTTCACCTTTGCCCTAGAAAACGTGCTTTTAGCCGTTAAATTTACGTTAAATGTGGCCAAACACAAAAAAAGTATTCCATAGAAGTGGTAGTTTCGCATAATTATCGTTTTGGGATATTCAGTAGGTCATCACCTCAACCAATCACCTAATTTCTATTCACTTGAAAGTCAACCTAAATAAGCATTTTAACTCCTTCATCCGGCTTATATCGGTTTTGTACTACAAATATAATTCCTTAATTGGAGTAATATGGTCTTTTCCCGTAATATTTTTGTTTATCTTGTTTTTTGCGCAAGCGGGATATGCACAAGTGAATGATACATTGGCAGTCGATTTGACAGATTCGCTGTCGCAAAAAATGGATACCGTCTCCGCAGTAGATACCCTAAAATTGCCGTATCAAATTTCGCCAGACAGCTTGGATGCCCCGGTTTTCTTTGACGCTCGTGACTCCATTGATTACGATTTAAAAAACAAAAAAATATACCTTTACGGGCAAGCAAAAGTCAAATATACGACCATTTCACTCGAAGCCGGCTTCATTGAATTGGATTGGGAGTCCAATATACTTACCGCTACTTACATCACTGACAGTCTCGGAAAACCTATAGAAAAGCCCAAGTTTGCGGATAATAATCAAGAGTTTACGTCTAACAAGCTCCGATATAACTTTAAGTCCAAAAAAGGACAAATAATAGATGCTCGAACCTTTGAGAGCAATTTATATGTCCTTTCGGAAAAAGCCAAGTTTTTTGCCAAGGACAGTACCAACAAACAAGACTATGTTTTTAGCAGTAATGCGACATTTACCACCTGTGATGCGGAGCATCCGCACTATGGGATTGTCAGTAAAAAACAAAAAGTCGTACCCAACAAGCTGATTGTAGTGGGGCCATCCAATCTGGAAATAATGGGTGTGCCTACCCCGTTATTTTTACCTTTCGGTTTTTTTCCTGTTTTTTCCAAAAGACACGCGGGCCTGATATTTCCGCAAGATTACGAAAATTCTCCGGAATTAGGCTTCGGCTTGCGCAATGTGGGCTATTATTTTCCTATCGGGCAAAGCTATGACCTAAAATTAACGACCGATCTCTACATGAAAGGGAGCTGGGGCGCCCAAGCTCAAATTAAATATAAAAAACGCTATAAATATGACGGGGAATTCACCTTAGCGACATCCACCATCAAGACAGAAGCACCATCTGAGCTAGAACCACAGATTAAACGACCCAAAAAAATTATTTGGTTGCATCGTCAAGGCCAACATGCCCACCCTTACAATTCATTTACCGCAAAGGTAGATATAGAGTCTGAAAATTTTGAGCAAACAACGCTCAACCAGGCGAGAAACGTACTCCACAACACCTATGAATCACGAGTCACTTTTCGTCGCAAGTTTCCTTCATCGCCATTTTCTCTAACAGCTAGTTTGGGTCATTCGCAAAACATCCAAACCGGAGCGATGACGTTGAATTTGCCTACCATAGACGTACGAATGTCCCAAATCTACCCATTTAAGCGCAAATCATCCATCGGCAAGGAAAAATGGTACGAAAAATTCTCTTTAACCTATTCTGCCCAATCCAAAAACACCGTAAGGACCTCCGATAGTACGCTGTTTGACAAAAGCACTTGGACGGACTTGAATATTGGAGCCAAGCATAATTTAAGTACCAGTGCAGCCTACAAAGTTTTCAAATATTTTAACTTCTCGCCCAGTGTCCGTTATCAGGAATTATGGTATTTAAAGGGGGAAGAGTACGAATTTAATCCAACGTTAAGTATTCGCCACGATACTCTCTTTAATGATGACAAAACCATTCTGGATATTATACCGGACACCACCTTTGGTCATGTGGACACCATCCCCACCAGGGGTTTTGGAGCAGTCAGGACATTTAGTATGAATGCCGGTTTAAATACCAAGGTGTTTGGGACGCTACAATTTAGGCGGGGATTTTTGCGCGGCTTGAGACATACCATCAGTCCCAGTATTGGCTTCAACTATACTCCGGACTTCACGACTTCACCCTATAATTATTATACTCGAATCCAGACTGATACGCGCCAAGCACCGCATGAATATCAACAATACTATCGGTATCCAAATGGAATTTATGGTCGCCCACCAAGTAGTGGAAAACAAATGGCCATAAACTATAGTTTCGGGAATCTCTTTGAAGCCAAATATTTTTCCCGCAAGGACTCCACGACCAAGATAACCCGGATTTTTGATAATATTTCGGTGGGTGGCAGCTATAATTTTGCGTCGGACAGCCTGCGGTTCAGTAAAGTATCTATCAATGGACGCTCGAAACTTATCAAAAACTTATCGAATATGACCATGACCGCAATATTTGACCCTTATGCGGTCAATGAAGAAGGCACCGTCATCAATAAATTCTATTGGCAAACCAACCATAAGATTTTGCGTTTTTACAAATTTAACATGTCTTTTTCTACTAGTTTTTCACTAGAACAACTCCGTAATGCGCTTAAAGGAAAAACTCAACAATCCGCCCAAAAGCAAGATAAAAAACTTCCGCAAAAAGACTATCTATTTGATTGGTTTAAAGATTTTAGGATTTCTCATAATTTTAGGCTCTCTTTTCAAGAACGGGGCGACCGGGTCAAAGGCATTGTCACCCTACACACTGTAAATACCAGTGGGCGGATACCCCTTACACGACATTGGAAGTTACGAGTTGGTAATATCGGATATGATTTTAAGGCCCAAAAAATTACGTATCCTGATTTTGGTTTTTCACGCGATCTCCATTGCTGGGATATGGGGGTCAATTGGCAGCCGCAAAGGGGCACCTATTCTTTCTTTTTGAAGGTAACTTCTCCGCCTTTGGATTTCTTAAAACTACCCTACAATCGAAATTATTTTGATGCACAAAGAGTCATTTTCTAAGATAATTATCCGCATTATTTGGCTCTAATTTCGGCTAACCTGCAGCAATGCCAAAGATTTCTTTTTTTGCTCCAAATTGCCATGAATCGAATTTTTAAAGATGAAGATAATCAGACTTTTCCGTGCTATCTGTTGCCAAATAAAAAGCCGGCCAATGCCTACTTTTGAGTTTGGCCGGGCGACAGAAAAATTACTTGATAGTTAACGGTTTATACATCAAAACAATTCAACCGGAAAATCGTTAGAAAAACAACCGAAATGATGATAGAGCCTTGTAGGCTTGTATGTTCCTGTGACTAAAAGCTAATTGAAGTCATTGGAGACTTTACAACCCATGTAACCGACAGTTGGGACATTTGTTTCGGGAGTGTATTTGCAACCATTATCACATCAAAAAACGACTAAAATGTCAGACAAGCCAGAAAATAAACTCAATATAGAATTGCCGGAAGAAATTGCGGAAGGTATTTACTCCAATCTTGCGGTCATTGCTCACTCCAATTCGGAGTTTGTGGTTGACTTCTTAAGATTGATGCCGAATGTACCCAAGGCCAAAGTAAAGGCTAGAATCGTCATTACCCCCCAACATGCCAAACGTCTTTTGAGTGCCCTTGCGGAAAATATCCAGCGATTTGAAGCGCAATATGGACCGATTAAAGAGGCCGGAAACCCCAATTTGCCCCCAATGAATTTTAATACACCAACGGCTCAAGCATAGTGCTGGCCAAATCGTCGGTATGGATTTATCTAACTTTAGGGAGAATTATACAAAAGGTGGCTTAAAAAGAAAGGACCTTTTAGATGATCCTATTGAGCAATTTGAGCTATGGTTTCGCCAGTCTTTGCAAACGGATATTGCAGAGCCAAATGCCTTTAGCTTGGCGACTGTTTCTCCGGAAGGAATACCAAGTTTACGGACGGTTTTGCTAAAAATATTTGATAAAAAGGGATTTGTTTTTTTTACAAATTATAAGAGTAAAAAGGCGCAAGACATCCATTCCAATCCCAATGTTGCGATGCTTTTCCCTTGGGTTAGCTTAGAGAGACAAGTAAAAATTATCGGAAAAGCGGAAAAAATATCCACCGCTGCTTCTTTAAAATACTTTTTGAGCCGTCCACATGGCAGCCAATTAGGAGCGTGGGTCTCACAACAGAGCCATGTTATTTCATCTCGGAGTATTTTAGAAATAAAATTAGCGGAGATGAAACGAAAGTTTTTAAATAAACAAGTCCCCTTGCCCGATCATTGGGGCGGTTACCGAGTTATCCCGGAAATTATTGAATTTTGGCAGGGCGGTGAAAATAGATTACATGATCGTTTTGAATATCATTTAATTAATGGAGAATGGCAGATAAATCGATTGGCACCTTAAGTTTTTATATCCATTTGATGACGAACTTCTTCTATAAAAGCCAGTTCTACTCCCAGATACTTCATAATTGTTTCATCGGAAATGCCATCTAAAATCATATTTCTTACGGCTTCAGATGCTTTAGCCTTAGCTCCTTGCTCTATTCCTTGCTCTATTCCTTGCTCTATCCCTCGTTTAATTCCTTGTTCAATTCCTTCATTAACAATCTGATGATAAGTACTAAGACTTGCCTCTCTTATGGGTTTTGGAAGTGTGGTCATTATTTCGTAGATTTCAAATATCCATTTGATAACGAACTTCTTCTATAAAAGCCGGTTCTACTCCCAGATACTTCATAATTGTTTCATCGGGAATACCATCTAAAATCATATTTCTTACGGCTTCAGATGCTTTAGCTTTAGCTCCTTGTTCTATTCCTTGTTCTATTCCTTGTTCTATTCCTTGTTCTATTCCTTGTTCTATTCCCTGCTCTATTCCTTGTTCTATTCCCTGCTCTATTCCTTGTTCTATCCCTTGCTCTATTCCCTGCTCTATCCCTCGTTTAATTCCTTGTTCAATTCCTTCATTAACAATCTGCTGATAAGTACTAAGACTTGCCTCTCTTATGGGTTTTGGAAGTGTGG
>JANTGI010000007.1 GCA_024762995.1 Saprospiraceae bacterium
CGCTCTGGTAGCCCTGCTACCATCGCTCTTCCCGCCTTGTCTAATCTCAAAATAATCTCGCCTAATTATGGACATTTATTCTGATTGTGTCCCTAAGCAAGCAGGCGTGCGAAGTTCTTTTGCTTTTACAAAGTCATCAAGTGCTAGGCGCATGGCTTTGGAATGGTCGCTGTGGCATTGGAGACATCGACCGACTTCTAAGATGCGTTGTTGTTCAATAACTGTAAATGGTCGGGTATCATCATGGGTCACCGCTCGCTTTTTGGGTAAATCTAAAAACCCAATCCATGCATCTTGGGGCAAACTATCGTGTGCCCAGTTTTCATATTCGGAGATGAATGTCCAAGGGGATTTAGGATTGTCCGGATTTTTTTGAAATTCTCCTCGTCCGTAGCCTAGTGCATTGGGGTTGGCATGGCATGTTTTGCAATCTCTCCCTGTTGCCGAAATGGTATGCGCCACAATCGGAGCAAAAAGCCTTTGATGGGTCACATCATCGGGTAGCTTCGTATAGCCGGATTGGTCTAAGGTGATAATCATGCCGGGTACAAAAGTAATAATCTCCCGTTTTCCATTGGATTCTCGTACGCCAAGAGAAGGAAAATCCGCTAAAAATGGGCCCAAATCTTCATTCCATCGCCCGGAAATGTCTTTTTGCGCAAGCAAATCAAATCCCGGAGCCTTTGGATCATAAGAAGTATGACAATCAATACATTGGGGCGCCCATTGTGTATGACAAGCATTGCAAGTGACGTCGGCATGCACCGGAGCTTGGCATGTTTGGGCGGGTGGCGAAAGAGAATATTTTTGTTGATTAATCTTGCCCACGAGGTAAGCATGGTTATTTTCGATATACACATTGGTTAGGTCTTGACCGCGAATGCCTTGTACAAACCGTTTGTTTTGAGTATCTAGTTGGCGGAGTCGGATGATGGTTTTGGTATCGTATTGTAAGGAGTCATAGGGTTTTGTACGATGATTGGCTTGCGCAAAATGACAATCCACACATTGACTGAGCTCGGCTTCCTGTTGGAAAGCATGAGTTTGGCCATCGCCCATCACTTCTAGACTTCCATGACAGTCGATGCAAGCCAATCCTTTGGCATGGTGGATGTCTTCGGCCACATATCGAAAAACCCGCTCATCATCCAATAAACGGTAGGAGCCGGTGTCGGGCATTGCTTCTTTCTCCAATCTAGTCTCATGCCAACCTTCGTAACTGGTGGAAATTCGTCCCGAACGACTATGACAACCAAAACAATGGTCATTACTCACCTGTAAGGAGATGGTTGGGTGAAATTTTGAGACTTGCTTGTTGGCGTCAATTTTTTTGGCAAAATGCTCACTTGACTTGGCTTTGGTATAGTTTAGGTGACAGGCCAAACAGCCACCGCCCCTGGACTCTTGTTGAATCGGGCCGAGCTCTTTTTTCTCTGCGCCCAAGTGGCAGGAAGCACACAAGTCCCTGTTATGGTTATCTGCCGGAGATTGTGTTAAGCTGTCAGCTATAAAGGTTCCATGATGGTTTTCACCAAAAACCAGCCGATTGATGGCAATAACTCCACTCATGGTATTCATGATGGAATGTTGTACCCGATAGTCGATGCCGGTATGGCAACCTGAAGTAGAGCAGGTACGAGACGCATCGGATAAATTTCCCGGAATGGGAATAATGCCGGCGTGTGCTTGCTGTTTGTCTTTTGCGGAAGCATCACCTAGGTGGCAAGCAGTACATCCGATGTCATGATGGCCTTCTGTAAATCCGGATAATTCGTGATGGCAAGAGTTGCATTGTTCGGTATTGTCAGCCACGAAGCCCTCGGTGCCGGAGACGGTGTGTGGTCCCCATGTATAAAAACGGCTAACGCTCCATAGCATTAAGCCAATTAGTAGAAAAAAAATAAAGTAAATGATGTTTTTTTTTGGCATCAAGGCGGATTGTATAGGTTGTGCAAGGTACGAGTTTTTGGGGATACCGCCGCAGAGTTTCGGTTTATTCATCTAAAAACAGTATCTTGGCTGATATTTAAGAAAGATTTAGGCAAAAGACCAACAATGGCATTCAATACCTAACAATGACAAGTTTCTACCTAAAACAGATGGGTTAACCAAAAGTAATCTATGAGCTTACACAAAGATTTACCGGAATTAGTGGAATCGGGAGTGATTACCCCCGAAATAGCCGAAAGAATCCGTGCTTTTTACGCAAGTAAAGGAGGAACACCAAAGAATAGAATGACTATTGTCTTTGGAATATTCGGGGCGATTTTGGTGGGGTTGGGGGTCATTTTGATTATTGCTCACAACTGGGACGAACTGACTAAAAGCTCTAAAACAATCCTTGCTTTCGTGCCTTTAATCATCAGTCAATGCTTAGCCGGATATACTATTTTGAAAAAAAAGGATAGTATTTCTTGGCGGGAAAGTACGGGTGTTTTATTGTTTTTTGGAATTGGGGCAAGTATTTCATTAGTCAGTCAAGTATATCATATTTCAGGAGATTTGTCGGGATATTTGTTGACTTGGATGGCGTTAAGTTTGCCGGTTATTTATTTGTTGCGCTCCTCTGCGACATCTTTGCTTTATCTTGTGGGGATTACCGCTTATGTGATTTCTAGTTATGGGGGTATGGGGCACGAAGAATTAAATTACTATCTATTGATGTTATTCATTTTGCCCTATTATTATTGGCTTTTCCGGCAATCACCGAATAGCTATTTTCTTTATTTTCACCATTGGTTTATTTCTATTTCTTTGACGATTACCTTGGCAAGTTTAATGAATGTAGCAGCCCCCTTGACGATGGTGGGTTATATGAGTTTGTTTGGGCTGTTTTATCAGGTTGGTCAGATGGATTTTTGGAGCAAGGAGAAGTTGTGGCGAAATGCCTACCGTGTAATAGGGTCTTTGGGAACGATAGTTCTCTTATTGGGCTTGAGTTTTGAAGATTTTTGGGCGGCTTTGCGCAAATGGTCGTATCAGGATGTAATGGGGACTGCGGAATTTTGGGTAGCGGCCGTATTGACGGTAGTGACGACAGCGCTATTGGTTTTGAATTTAAAAAAGAAATCCATATTGGAGATGAAGCCGGCGACGTTGGTTTATTTGCTGTTTCCCTTACTATATTTAATGGGCTTATGGTCCGGCGGGGCAGTAGTGATTGTTAATATTTTACTTTTTGTAATTGGGCTGTTGACGATACGTGAAGGCGGAAGGATGAATAATTTGGGGGTGTTGAATTACGGTGTGTTGATAATAGCCGCTTTAGTGACTTGCCGTTTTTTTGATAGTGACTTGAGTTTTGTTGCTCGGGGCTTGTTGTTTGTGGCTGTGGGCATAGGCTTTTTTGCGGTCAATTATTGGATGCTACAAAAACGGAAAAGACATGAGTTATAGAAAATTGATATTTCCATTGTTTGTCGTTGTCGCTTTGATTCAGCTTTATGTTCCCATGCGTATGATTTTGAATAGGGAGCAGATTATCAGGGAAGGCAAGACGTATAAGTTTAGGGTGATTCCGATAGACCCGATAGATCCCTTTCGGGGAAAATACATCAGGCTTCGTTTTGAAGCGCAAAAAGCGAAGGTGGATACGACTGAAACTTGGGAGCGAAATGAAACTGTTTTTGTCCTCCTTTCGGAAAATAAGGAAGGTTTTGCGCAAGCAGATAGTGTGTTGAAATTACCTCCCCCAAGTGGTGATTATTTAAGAGCAAAGGTGAGATATACGGTCCATAATCGCCCTTTTGCATTGATTAAATACCCATTTGAACGGTATTATATGGAAGAATCAAAGGCTGCTACGGCAGAGCGCATTAGCCGGCGTCCTATTCAGCCTGATAGTACACAACTCGTATATGCGGTGGTACAAGTGACGGATGGCGAATCGGTCTTGAGCGATGTCATGGTTGATGGGCAAAGAATTGAAGATTTAGTCAAGGAGAAATTGGAAAAAGAGCATCTTGAAAACCAATAATTACGAATTTGTCTTTGTTTTGTACCATCGGAGCGAGCCTTCACCAGTTCACTATGCAATAAAAATCATTTTGGTAAGTGATAATTGTTTTTTGTTTTTGGTAGCTTGAAAAGGTCGTTGTTACTATCTTGCCTGTACTATTTGGTCTGAAAAAATAAAAATAAGAAAAATGAAAAATCTAGTAAGTATTCAGCTTTTGGTATTGGTCTTTGTGGGTAGTTTGACTTTGTTTTCAACTTCTTGTCAGCCATCTTCTGACTCCTCGTTTAAGAAAAGGGTCGCTAGAGGAAAAGAGTTATATGACAACTACTGTAAAGCTTGTCATGGCAAAACCGGAGATGGTCCTTTGGCGAATGAGCTAAAGAAAACACCGCCCGATCTAACAAAGATTAGTGCAAGAAGAAACTCTCCTTCTTTTCCCGTGCTGGAAGTAGCCCAATACATTGATGGGCGGAAGGACGTAAGCACTCACGGAACCAGAGAGATGCCCGTTTGGGGAGATGAGCTAAAAGTGAAAGAGAATCTGGACGACGAAAAGGCACTTGAAGGTAAAATCGGGGACTTGTTGGCTTATTTGGAGAGTATTCAACGGTAAAACTTCGGTGTGACGGTGCAGCGGTATAACGGTATAAACGGTGTGACGGTGCAGCGGTATAATGGTGTAGCGGTGTTACTCTTCCTTGATTTTGTGTAATTGGTAAGAGGTCAGAATAGGGGTGTTATAGCAAAAGCAGCCGAGACGTTTGTCTCGGCTGCTTTTATTAAATCAAAAATTAATGATTGAGTCTCATTAGTAGATATCAGGAATGTCTTGAATCTACTATGCTATGCAAATGCTTCTTCCGGGACCGGTGTAGGAATTGGGACTCCATTGATTTCGCCATCGTTTCCGGCGATTTCTTCAATAGTGACTTGAAGGTCTTCCGTATTTTTGTGCAAAAGCTCATCAGTTGATAACCCAATGTTTTGGCTACCTTTTTTAACGAAATACACCCAAAGTATAATCAAGCCTTGTAACCAAAGGAACATGATAAATTTCTGCATGCTTGGGTTGTCAGAGAGTAGGGAATACCATTCTTTGGCTTCCCCTATAGCTCCACCTTCGCCAAAAATCATGGTTGCTTTTAGCAGGTGTTTGTGTGCATGTGGAAATAGGGTGTATGGTAGGTAACCGACCGCAAAGCCAATGAAACCGATTAATGTGTTTAGGTATCCCATCCCAATACGCATATAAGATCGAATCTCACAACCAATCAAGGTGACAGCTCCCAGACCAAGAGAAAATCCACCGAGGAAGTTTCCAATGGTTAGCCCTTTTTTGATACCGGGACCCAATGCGGGAGAGACGCCTGTCAGCGTCCATGCAAGAAGCAAAAAGGCAGTTAATAGTACCCAACTGGTGGTTACTCCAATAATTGGATTGTAACTTCTCATCAGGGTACGAGTAATTTTTGGGACACCCATTTTGGCGAATTTTTTATCTTCTTTGGTCATTGCTCCGGCAACTTCTACAGAAACCAAAGCACATTCCGTCCCAAATCCACTTTTTGCTAATGCGACACCGGCGACAGTACCCGCCAATAAGGTCAGGATGACAAATAACCAACCTTTGTCAGAAGGAGAGCCGCCATAATCTAAAATCGCCCCGTCAGAAGGGTTCATGTGTTGTAAATAAATCGGATTGCCCAAAGCTCCCCAAATAGCTGCCCCGACAAATAAAGCAGCAAATATGAGTCCTACCCAGAAGGCAGGGTTTTTCTTCCAACTATATCCTTTTTTGTAAGTAGCTTGCTCACCTGGATCCGCATGGCTGACATAATCGAAAGTTTCTTGATGCTTAAAATAGTTGGCTAATCCGAGTTTTTCCATAATGAAAAATCCCGTCGCTCCCCCTAATGCCATAAAAATAATAGAGCCGGTAGAACGAATACCCATGACCGGTACACCACCCATCAAGTGAGTCAAGGTGCATCCCCCTGCCAGACGAGTACCATAGCTAAAGAAAGCACCGCCGATAAATGAAACCAACAAGGCTTTTTTTGAATAATAAGCCCAAGCTCTAGATTCTTTTTCAAAGACGGTGACCAAAAAACCACCTAATATCATGCCTACAATCGGCCAACCTATCCCTGGGGTAAATACCCCACCGCTTGGTATCATTTGGTCTCCAACTTTGGCGTAGTTGCCATATAATTCACTATGGAAGCCAAAAATGTTATTGATGAATACTTCCAAAGTCCTATACATCCGACCCAAATCCGTGGTTACACTAATTGGAAATAAACCCGGCACCTTTCCAACAGCTACTTTGTGCTGCCAGGTAGCTAAAATAAAAATAATTTGGGCAACCGTAAAAACAATCCCTGCATAAAAATAGGGCCATTGTCTTTTGGTAAGGCGCTTGAAAAATGATTGCTTAGTTGTTGACATAAAAATTGTTTTTGGTTCATCCTTAAAAGAAAAAGGGTGTATTTTCGTCTTGCGGCCGCAAATTGGCTCAATTCTTTGATTAAATTTGTGATACTGGTCACATGATGATAGTTATTTCTACAATACCTTTGTCTTGCTAATTTACGGTGGATGTCTCTCGAATAAAAGAAAACAACATGAAAAAATTAATTTACAGCTTCTTGGCCATTGATGTCATTATATTTGCTTTCTTAGCTATGAATGGTGGATTGAGCGCCCCAAAGTATGATTTGAAGCCGATGGCTTTTAAGCAAGCCATCGAAAACGGAAACGGTAAGCTGATAGACGTAAGAACTATTGAAGAGTATGAAAACGCCAGAATCCCTAATGCTACGCTTGTCAATTGGAAATCCAAGGATTTTAAGGATAGGATTCAACAATTTGATAAAAACGAGCCGATTTATATCTATTGCAGAACCGGAATGCGGGCAGCAAGAGCACAGCGTGCTATGAAAAAAATGGGTTTTAAAGAAGTCTTTAACTTGACGGGTGGGATTAAAGCTTGGGCCAAAGACGGCTTACCTGTAAAGAGTAAACCCGGTTATAACATAAATGATAATAACGGAGAAGAAGGTTGTTAATAAAAAAATGATTCATAAAAAAGCCCTGCTGTTTAGTAGGGCTTTTTTTGTGCGAAAACGGATATTTTTTATCTTCTGTCCCTAAGTAGTTACCGCTTGCAACTGAGTTGTTTTCTTCGTAATCAAATCTGTATGTCGGATTTGCGCTTGGCTGTTTGCATATACCACCTGTGTGATACTTGTCGTGCAAACGATATCGGCACGATTCATCACAAAACCATTAATCCTGTCCGGCTCTCCTCCATTGAGATGAAAATCAATGATGGCTTCCGGACTGTCGGGAGCTTTTTTGAGCCATTGGTCAAACCACGACTGACGCATCGCACGAATAGGTCGATTATACAGGGTTGATGACGACCAAATAGTGGGTTGATGATGATTGAGCTTGCGCAAAAAACGCATTTCACCCGTCCACTTTAATTCAAAATAGCCTTCTTGCGGATTCAATCCTATCAAAGTAAAAGGCTCAATATTTTCGAAGTCATACTCTTTTGCGAAAGCTTCAAAAGAATCCCATTCAAAGCTTTCCAAGACGATTAAACCGCGACTTTTTTTGTAAGGAGGGGAGACAATATGCTTAATAAAGCCACCATTGAGTAGGCAGACCATCCGCCCTTTTTCGCCTACGGCAATCCATGTTCCACCTGCTTTGGGGTCTTTAGGAAAGGTAATTTTTTGTCCGTTTATGGTTTGAGAGAGCAATTCTTCTGCATGGCGAGCCGGAGCAACATCGCGATTGGATGTTAGGATGTATTGATGTCTCCCTTTCGGGAAAAAAGTTACGGTGCACATAATTGTTTTATTTGGTGCAAAGGTATTCTTTATCTTGGATATTCGCTTTGTATGGGGTGGTGGATACGTCTATCCGGATGGCTTTTTTGTAGGTGATTGGGCATCCAAAAATTAAGGCCCCGAGTAGTAAATCACTTGAAAATAATAAATTCCGGAAAAAAATTCGTTATTTTGCGACTATGCAAGAGAGCTTTCGGCAATTTTATAACCATACTATATATCCCGAGCTTTATAGGATGGAGCGTCGTCGTAGGCGTTTGTGGTATATGTTTGCGGGAATGGGGGCTTTGACGATTCTTCTGCTTGTAGGAAGCGTCCTGTTGAAGTTAAAGGCATTGGTGCTGTTGTTATTTTTTCCGGTATTAGGGTATTTGAGTTGGATAGGATATTCCTTGCGGAAATATATCCAGTTGTTTAAGCCACGGGTGGTATTGTTGATTTTGGATTATATTGACAATCAATTGAGCTACGATACCTTGCATTATGATCCGGAAAAGGGACTCTCCAAGAAAGAGTTTTTGAAATCAGGATTGTATGTTACCAAAGCGGATGACTATGAATCCGAAGACTATATTTCCGGAAAAATAGGAGATGTGGCTTTCGAAATGAGTGAGGTCCGGGTGAAGGAGTTGGCCGGGGCGCAAAGTGGTGCCAGATTGGTGTTTTCAGGCATTTTTTTTAAAGCGACTTTTCATAGACCGGTTCAGGGAGCTTTTTTGATCGTTCCTCGTCAGGTGCGCGCAAAGATGAATAAGGCCATTAAGAAATTTAATTTGAAAGGAGGCGAGCCTGTGGTGGTCCCCGAATTGGAGGATTTTAATAAGGAATTTTTGATGTATCGGACAAGGGATGCTTCGGTATCTTTAATGGTTTCAGTGGCTTTTTGCGAAAGCATCTTGAATTATTATAAAAAGACCGGGGAGCACCCGGCAGTATTTATATCCGGTGCCGGGGCCTATGCGGTATTGCCGAGTACCAAGGATATGTTGGAGCCAAGTTTATTTGCTTCCAACTTGAAGTTTGAAAAAATTAATGATTTTTACTCTGATCTGACGATGTTGTTGGATTTGATTGAAGAAATAGACAAAATGTTTTAGGAATATGGAAGTCAATGTCATTCAAGATAGTATCATTGTTGAGACGATTCGAGCGTTGTGGCGAAAGAGAGACATTAAGGGTGCTCTGGCATTGGTGGTTCGTATTCCGGACCCTGTTCAGCAAAAACTTTGGGAAGCGACTATTCTATTGGCGCAAGCAGAGTTGTCGGGTGAAGTCATATCGGACGAATTGGAGGAGAATTGGTTTGATGACTTGGACTTGGAGTCAATCTCGGAGGATATCCGCATAGATATGCAATTGGTGACTGGTCGAATTGCCATGGCGCATGGGAGATTAGATCGTGCAGAAGATTATTTTTTTGATGGCTTATTACGAAGTCGGACATCAGATTATTTGTTGGGGAAGGTGCAAAGTATGGTTGGGCTAGGCTTAGTCAAGCTAAAAAATAATCAATTTGAGCAGGCCGATGACTTGGCCGTTACAGCTACTTCCCTTGCGGAAAAATTACCTGATAAAAATAGAAGATATGTAGAAGCTGAAGTGCTTTTGCTCCAATGTAAAGTCTATCTAAGCGTATTGAACTATGAAAAACTAGAGCCCAAAGCCAAGCAGTTGTTGGAGTTAAGCCAAGAATGCGGGGAGACTTTGAAGTATGTACAAGCTCAAAATCATATTGCGGTGGTCCATGCTTCTAAAGGGAATTATAAGATCGCAATGCCTTACTTTTTGGAAGCTTTGGACATCTGTAATCAAATAGAATATCATAGCCTAGCCTTCAAAATTGCTACAAATATTGCCACGATTCATGGTCAGCTACATAATTATGATGAGGCTTTGATGCGGTATCACTCTATTTTGGAGGAGTATCAGGCACCTATCCGCCTAAAAAGAAAAGCCGTCATCTTAAATAATATTGGCAATCTATATGTGCGACTAGGAAAATGGAAAGAAGCCATTTCGTATTTTTTAGAGGCAGAAAGGATTGCCGATGACAAAGATTATATGCCCCTAAAAAAATTAGCATTTTGCCAAGTGGCTCGGTGTCTGGTGGAGTCCGGAAGCTATGATGCGTATTTGACGCATATGCGCTCGGAAGAAAACTTATTTGATAGGGATAGTGCCAACGGACTCCAAATCTTGCACTACACTAAAGCTAAATATGCGCTTTCTCAAAAAAAATATGATGAGGCCATTCGTTGGGGTAATCAAGCCATAGAAGTGGCAGAAGCTTTCAATGATGATACCACTTGTCTGCACACGCAAAGCATTTTGGCGGAAGCCCATGAGCAAAGTGGGCATCTGGAGGAAGCCTTGACCATCTACAAACAGCATGCTCGCAAAAAAGAAGCGCTTGAAAAGGAAAGGGTGGATAATATGATCATGAATACGGAGATTGATTATATCCTTGTGGCTAAAGAAAAAGAAATTCAGACCTTGCAAAGAGAAAATCAGCTTCAGGCCGAGTTGATTAAGTCCACTTCTCTGATTCGTAAGAAAAACAAAGAACTGGTTGCTAAAAATGATGAGCTTTCTTATTTTTCTCGAATGATTGCGGTGGATTTTAACAAACATCTTAGAGTGATTAAGCAGTTTGTGGGACTTTTGAATACTTCTACAGCTTTGGAAAGGGGAGAAAATGCCACTGAGTATCTATCCTATATCCGACAAGCCGTAGATAAAGTCAGTCGGCTTGTGGATGGTTTGCAGAAATATGCTGTAGTTGTGGATGAGCCGCCGCTAGGTCGAGCAATCAAGGTGGTTGATATTCTTGATGTGGTCTCGTATGACTTAAAAGATTTGCTGGTAAGTCATCAGGTGAGACTGGAATATGAAGATGATTTGCCGGCCTTGGCTTGTGGGAAAGGGCAATTGGTGGTGGTGTTTAAGGAGTTGATTATTAACGCTTTACAGTTTGTCGGTGATCGTCAGCCAGTGATTCATATTTCGTCGCATGATTTGGAAAACGAAATTGTTCTACATATTACGGATAATGGTGTCGGTATTCCTATTGGAGATGAGCGAAAAATATTTTGGGCGTTTTATCGCTCGGGTAGATTGCCTGATGCCGAAGGGAATGGATTAGGCTTGGCAGCTTGTAAAAAAATTATTGAGAACAATGGCGGTCGAATAAAGGCGACCAACGCAGCGCCGGAAGGTTTAACAGTGAGTATCTTTTGGCCTAAAGAATGCCACTCAATAGAGGACTCTTGATGGGGCGGATGCTGCAATGAATAATAGGGGGGAGTTGCCTTTGATTTTTATAACAAGAATGATATTCTTTTGTTAAGGAACTATTGTGTTGAAAAAATGTAACTGTTGAAGTGTCTCTTTGGAGCTGAAATTCTTCATTTCTTTGATAAAACTTGCTGGTACTTAAATAGCTACAAAAAAATACCGTTATGCTGAATCGACTCACTGATGTGGTCAAACACTTACTCATCATTAATGTGATTGCCTATATCATCACTTTGCCTAATCATTCGTTGTTTGGTTATGATTTGGCGGTGCATTATCCGATGTCTCCTTTATTTCATCCCTATCAACTGGTCACCCACATGTTTATGCATGGTAGCCCGATGCATTTGTTTTTTAATATGTATGGTTTGGTGTTGTTGGGGCCACCATTGGAGGCTCGATTAGGAAGTTCGCGGTTTTTGCTTTTTTATTTGATTAGTGGATTTGGAGCCTTGTTGCTTCATTTTGGCGTAAGCTACTATCAATTGAGTGCCTTATCCCACTCTATAGACGCTGAGACCCTTACGGAAATATATGATAATGGTGCACAATTGGTTGCAGGAGGACAGAATTATAGTAATCCGGTATTGGGTCGTTTTAATGAAATGCTCAATGGAGGGATGCTGGGAGCGTCCGGGGCGATATTTGGTGTTTTGGCAGGGTTTGGGACGATGTTTCCACGGGTGCAGTTGCAGTTATTATTCCCGCCGATTACGTTGACTGCCAGGTGGTTTGTATTGATTTATGCGGGTATAGAGCTATATTTGGGTCTTAATGGAGTGCAGCAAGGGGTGGCGCATTTTGCACATATAGGAGGCGCTTTATTTGGGTTTTTATTGCTTCAGTATTGGCGACGGACGACCATCCTTTAAAATTGAGTTGAGTGCGTGAGATGAGGATTTTAGGGTGTTTGGTTGCCTTTGGCGCCCGCCTGCAACGGGCAGGTTCAGTTGCCTTCGGCGTCCGCCTGCAACGGCAGGTTTAATTGAGTATTGAAAAACAGTCATAGCGGTTAATGAGTTAACCATATTATATTCTCGACTGTTTGTCACGCATTCTAGTCATTTTTTTTTTCTAAGCGGACTCTGCCCGTGTGGGCAGACAGGGTACATATTTTGATGTCCAACCGGGCGGGGTGAGTAAATTTAGACAAAAACAGCTACAGTTTTACGTATTTTTCTATCTTAGGCAGCAATATTACTTATTAGGGTATTTGTTATATGAATAGCAATATCCTTTCAGGGGAATACGTTTTGGAAGGAGTGATTGCCAGTATCAGGATTTGATTTATCTCCTGTTCTTATGAAGAATGCTCCCTTATTTCTTAAAAAAACCGTAAAATATTCGTTGGATATTTTTGGGCTAAAGGCCGAAGAAAAAAGCCAAAAGTAATATAATTGCCTTTTTTCCCCAATCCTAGAGTAATTAAGCTCAAAAAGGTGTATTTTTGCCTACTATTTTGTGGTAATTTTTACAGTTGAAAAAAAAATAGAATGACGAATCGTGTAGCTTTTAGTGTTTTTATGTTGATGCTGCTTTTCTTTGTGTCGGTACCCTCCTACGCGCAAAAGCCAACCGCCATAAAAATAGATGGGAAGATGAGTACGCAGGGAAGTCCGGAAACTTGTGCCGACCAAACCCCCGGCCATGTCACATTTTCTAACTTTAATGGTCAAAGTAATGACATTTGGGGTGACCCGGCAACGGATACGATATATCTCTGTTATAATGATCTTTTTAATTTATCGATTTCCGGTCAGGATTTATCCGGGGATCCGGATATGACTACTTCTGCCGGTGTGGGATATGGTTTTTATAAGAACAAGCCGATTATCCCCGGGCCTGACCTTGTTAGTGTGGTTCAAGATGACCACTATTTTGATTTCTCGGGTACGGACTATTTACTCTCGACCGGATGTGATACTTCCGGTGCGCAAACCTTTGAGAATACCGGGATACTTCAGGGACTTCTCAATGGAGGTGCTCCGATCTGTATTTGGTTTGCTCCAATTACTTACGACAACCTAGATCCACCATCCCCCACTGCTTGTAAAGCAACTTATGAAAATGGTGGTCCTTGTGTAAAGGTGGGAATCGATGAATCTTTTCCGGTTGTATATTTGAATGCCATTCAAGCAGATAATATTAACAATAATGACGGTGGCGGCTGTCGTGGGTCTTTCAGAGTGCTCGGTGGCTTGCCGGAGTATAATGCCAACACCCATTATGATATAGAAATATCAATGGTATCAGATCCGACTAAAAAAGCCTATTTATTGGGTAATCACTATACGGATGGACAGTTGGTGCAATTTGAAGTGGGCGAAGGAGGTACTTATGGTATCCATATAAGTGACGGAAAGAGTTGTGATTATTATGGCACCGTCGATATGCCGGGATGTAATTCTATCGGAATAGATATGATTGACACTTCGGCAGCAAAAGGAAGCAGTGTGTGTATCCCTGTCAGTGTAAGAGATTTTAACGGCATTGCTGCGTTGGAGTTTGCTTTTTATTGGGATTCGACAGTGGTTGCTTTTGACAAAATTATGGATCCGGGTGTTCTTGGTGTTAATGGTAATAATGTCACGGTCAATCTAGTAGATTCTGCGCACTTAGTTTTATCATGGTCAGATCTTGGAGGAGTAACACTCGCTGATGGTACTGTTATCCTTGAAATATGTTTTAAGCTTAATGGGCCTTGGGGTAGTTCGACACCGATTTGGATAGGGCCGAATGTAAACGGAAATGGAATAAGCATATCCGGTACTAGTTTGGAACTTTATGCTCTTGATTATGCTTCCCATAAAGGGAGTATAACCATATTAAATCCGAATGCGATGACCATTAATTTGGATTCAACGGACGTAGTTTGTAAGGGGGAGAGTACGGGTTCTTTTTCGGCGAATGTGCTGGGAGGGGGCGGTTTTCCGGTCACTATGGATTGGCAAGAAGTCGGAGGCACTCCTTCCGGAAGTGAAACACTTACGACGAGCGGTCAGAACATAACCGTGACTGATTTGCCGGCAGGTACCTATAACTTGCACTTTACCGATAGCGTAGGGGCGGTTCAAGATACGAGTATCATCATTGAAGATGGCTATCAATTAGGCGCCAATCTTCCTCCCGTAAATACCTTGTGTAATGGAGATACGATGCATATTTGTCCGATTGTCTCTAAAGATTTTGTGACGATTAATGATTTAAGCGGCTATAGCTTTTTATGGGAGAATGGGAGTAGTGATATGTGTAGGGATACCATACCGGCCGGATTCTTTGCCATAACGGTAACAGACCCTGCCGGTTGTGTGGCTACTTCATCTGCGACACTTACCCAGCCATCAAGTATCGTCTTAAATCCATTGGTTACCGAGCCAACCTGCGTAGGTGTCAATACCGGTCAAATAGAAATTACCCCTACGGGAGGTACGACGACTCCTATGGTAGGAGGTGACTACAACTTTAATTGGGACAATACAGGTTTTACCACAAATATTTCATCTACTCTTTCTGGTTTGGGACAAGGGACTCATTATATTCGAGTTACTGACGATAATAATTGCGAGGTCACAGATTCCTTTACTTTGGTTTATCAAAAAACATTAAACTTATCAGGGACCGGGCAAGACATCTCGTGTGCCGGGAGTGATGATGGTCAGATTGGGGCAGAAGTCAGTAGTGTCGGGGGGACTCAAGCTTTACCATATTCTTATGCTTGGAATCCAAACGTAACGAGTGTGACTCAACCGACTGCGGATTCTGTGAAGGCCACCTTATTAGCACCGGGGTTATATGAAATCACCGTAACTGATGGGGATGGTTGTACGGATAGTACTAGCGTGGTATTATCGGAGCCGGATTCTATTATCATTACGTTGGATAGTATTCATCATGAATCTTGTACCACAGGAGCAGATGGATTTATAGCTATATCGGCTACAGGAGGCGCCGGTGGATATTCTTATGCGTGGGACAATGGTCCGACAGTTCCCGTTAATGCTGGTATTGTAGCGGCCTCCTATACGGTTACTGTTACAGATGCCAACGGATGCTCAAAGGAAGCAACTTATACCGTTTTGCCGCCGACACCACCGGTGATTACAGGTTTTACGAAAGTAAATGTTAACTGCCCTACAGACAATAATGGTAGTCTAACGCCAATGGTAACCAATGGCAACGGGACACTTATCTTATACAGTTGGGGCAACGGCTCCACCGCATCAAATGTTACCGGATTATCGTCCGGAGTTAATTGCTTAACCGTTACGGATGAATATGGTTGCCAAGCGATGGCTTGTGATACAATTGTTTCTACACAAGGGTTTTATATCTTGGATACCAAATATTTTAAACCGCAGTGTCCGGGTATGTCTAACGGAAGTATTTTGGTCACCATGAGTAATCAAGACACTTTTGACTTTGCTTGGGATTATGATAATACCAACCATACGAATATTCTTTCCAATATTCCGGCAGGCAATTATAATGTGACCATCACCGATTTAAATAGTACCTGCCCGCCACTAAATGCTTCTTTTACCTTACAAGATACGCATTCTATTGTCACCAATATACAGTTATTGAATGGGGTCAGTTGTTTTGATGGTTCCGCTACAGATGGAAGTGCCAATGTTACGGCCATTTATTCCGACAGTACCACCAATACATTTGATTTCTCTTGGCAAGGAGGGTATATGTGTCAGGCAACTACCTCATGTACAGCCACAAATCTGGCGATGGGACCGGTCATTGTGACGGTGGATGATGGTACCTGTATCGTACAAGATACAGTCATGATTCCGGCACCGGATAGTATAAAAGTAACGACGGCCATTACAAATACCACTTGTTATGGGGATAGTGACGGGAGTATTTTTGCTATTGGCTCGGGAGGGACTCTGATTTCTAGTTTGGATTATTCTTATGGATGGTCTCCATCGGGACAAACAGGGCCTAATCTAACTAATGCGCCGGCCGGAAATTATGATTTGTTGGTGACAGATGATGTGGGTTGTTCTGAACTTTTCCATTTAGTGATTAATGAGCCGGATTCTTTAGAAGTATTGATAGATTTGACCAAGACAGTTGATGTTTATTGTTATGGAGACTCTACCGGTCAGATATATGTGCAGCCGATTGGTGGTAATGCCAATACGGGATATACCTATGCATGGTCGCCCAACGTATCGGATTCTAATGTGGCTTCCTTACTTACCGCCGGTACTTATCAGGTGACGGTGTCTGACGGACTTGGATGTACGCAGGAGTTGACCCATGTGCTTTCGCAAAATGATCCAATTTCGGCGACCTTAAGTCCTATTGTAGAGCCGGAATGCTTTGGTTATCAGACGCTTATTTCTATTGATACGGTGATTGGGGGTTCCGGTGGGCCTTATAGCTTTTCTGTTGATTTTAGTCCGCCAAAAAGTATCCAATTAGATTTTCCGGTTTTTGCCGGCCCGCATGTAGTTCGAGTATTAGATGCCTATGAATGTTCGAGTGAATATAACGTGGATATAGCTGAGCCGGATGAGATTTATGTGAATTTACCTGAATCCATTACGGTTGAATTAGGAGATAGTATCCAGTTGAATCCGGTTATTAGCTCTAGTCTGCCTATTGATTCCTTTTATTGGTCTCCGGTAATGTATTTGATGCCGGATAGTGTCTTGCATCCGCAAGTAGTTGGATTGACCTATGACCAAGTATATGAATTAGTTGTAGTAGATGCCAATGGCTGTACCAAGGAGGCAAGCACTTTGGTGGAAGTTGACCGAAATCGGAACGTATATATACCAAATATCTTTTCCCCCAATAATGACGGGTTTAATGATGTTTTCTTCCCCAAAACAGGTATTGGCGTGAAGCAAGTAAACTTTATGAATGTTTACGATCGATGGGGTGAAATCATCTATGAAGCGAAGGAATTTTTGCCAAGAGACAATTCTACTCAATCTTGGGATGGGACGTACAAAGGCAAAGCTATGAATCCCGGAGTATATATTTACTTGATTGAAGTAGAGTTTATGGATGGGGTTAAGCTTCTTTATCGAGGAGATGTGACATTATTGCGATAATATTCTTTTGCAAGAAAATAAAAAAGGACTGTCTCTCAAGTGGAGACAGTCCTTTTCTACAGAGACGGTCTTGTTTTATTTTACCAAGAAGGTAACTTTTAGGTTTACTCTGTAAGAGGAGACCTTGCCGTCTTTGACCGTAACACTTTGAGATTGCACAAAGGCAGAACGGATGTCGTTAATGCTCTTGGATGCTTTTTTGACGGCTTTTGCGGTAGCATCTTCCCAGCTTTTAGGAGAATCCCCAAGGATTTCTATTACTTTTAATACTGACATATTAATTTTTTTTGGTTAAAAAATGGTTAAGATTCACTTGATTTTATCTAAATATCAAGTGACCTATGACGATGTAACGTATTTATTGGTTTGATGTTATATAAAAAATAGCTAATTCCCGTACAAAAGTTGATATTTGTAAGTCATCAGATTTTGTCCAAAACAAAGAAAAATAGAGAATTATTTAGGATGCTTGTTTATTCCCCAATTAGCTGTTATCAAACAAGGAGAGTTAAGCAGTTGCTAGAAAAGAAATGACTTCCTTAAATATGGTTCTATTTTGCAGGCTATGGCCGGCGCCATCTGTTTCTACATATTTGGCTAAAGCCCATTGTTGCGCGATATTTCGGGCTTCATTTACATCAATGGTTTGGTCTTGTTTGTCATGAATAACAAGCCCTTTGATGTCTGTTAAGGTAGAAGCTTTGTCCGCAACGGAAAAGTAGGATACGTTGTAGCCGGAAAGTTTTTTGATGGTTTTATTAAATTCTTTTTCTAATTTTGGCGAAAGCCCTAGCATCTGTGCGTAGGAACGATAAACTTCTGAGACTTCCGAAAAGCTGCCTAGAAGAACGAGTTTGTCCGGGTGCCGAAGCTCCTTGGTAGCTAATGCCATGACCGCAGCTCCCGCTCCCATAGAATGCCCCACAATTGCTTCAAAGGGGCCTAATTCGCTAAAAATTGCCTGAATAGTGGCCATATAGATGACAAGATGTAACGTCTTGCCACCGGACGCCCCATGTCCGGGCGCGTCGAAAGCAACGACTTCAAATCCGGCATCCACCAAATCCGGAATAAAAGAACGCCACCGGCCTGCGTTGGATTCCCAGCCGTGGGCGAAAAGGATTTTTCGGGCTGAATGGCCCCAAATATAGGTCTGAACTTGAAGCTCGTCAACGGTAATCGTCTTTTTGGTTGCGGTGTTTAAGAACTCTACTTCTTTCGGTTTTTGTTTTCTCGGACGAGGCGTCGTAAATAACTTGAAGGAGATTTTTTGGGCAAGAGCAGGAGAAACCTTTGCAACTAGGTTGATGGTTTTACCAATGGTTTTGTAATTCATATATCCGAAATTTTAAATTATACCATTCGGTATAATTGTGCGAATATAGACTTTTTTTTGATAATCGACTAGGAATGCCTGATTTAGGCAAAAAATAATAGATACAAGGCACGCCTTGTATCTATTATTGTAACTATTTAGGTACCCGCAGGTTTTTGCCATAAAATGCCCTTTTTGCGGCTGTTTTCGCCCAATTTTTCTCACGTAGCCTAGCTACGCATCAAAAAATTGGGCCCTAGCTTATCGGTAGGCAGGCACAACATACACAAAAATGACTATTTTCTGTCTGAAAACAGGGGTGCCTAAACAGTTAGAAAAAAAGGTTAAATGCTGAGATTTTTAAGGTCTAATGACGACTAATCTTTGGGTCGAAATGGTAATATTTTGGTCATTGACAAGGGACAGCAAGTAGGTACCTTTGTTTAAGTCTTCCAAGTTTTCCCAGATTAATTTGTTATTTGAATCCACTTTGTATTGTTTTTGCCATACGGCGGCTCCAAGAATATTGTAAATCTTAATGTGGTATTTTCCGGAAGGAACATGGTCTAATCTAAACATGACTTCATTTTCGACGGGATTGGGGTAAGCCGTAAGAGAAGGTCTAGGGGCGTTGAGGTCAACGTTTGAACTGACGAAATCTGCTTTGTAAATGACCCTTTGAACTTCATCAGTATTATTGTCTGTATAGACGCTGGCGATGATTTCCTTTTCTGAGTCTGCGATAAAGTCAAAATGCTTCAGCGTGTCTTTGCCGACTCCTTCTAAGCTCGGAATGGCAGAGAGAACAGTAGAGGTAATGTCTAGCCACAGGTTGCCTATTTTGGCAAAAATCTTAGTGTCCCTATAATCCGTCATATTCGTCCTGAGTACGGTGTAGTTGCCACCGGGAATTGTCATTTCACCGTAAGCATCCGCAACGCCGTTTTGTGTATTTTCGATGGTCACACGAATTGAATCCGGAGTGATTGGAAGCTGATTGAGCAATGAGTCCGGTAATTGGTCGGCATCCACAGCAAAAGAGACAGACGAAGTGTTGTTGATTTGAGAAAATAAGGACAAAGGGGCACTCCGGAATAAGTAAGGCTGCTCGTAGCGGGCATTGACAAATATCCCTAAGCCGACCGGATCATTTCCGGCATAACCCACTAATTCTTGTTTGTCGGATGTGACATTATAGTATTGTTCGATGGCTCCACCGGTGATTTGTACGATTTCAGCATCGGGAAATAAATCACTATTAACGCCCATATCTGCATTAAAGAAAGAATCACGAAGTGTCGGTCCGGCATAACTAAGGGAGGAGTAGTCCCAAGTTTGTTGGTTATTTCCTTGCGGAGAAATGGCAGAGCCGGGTTGATTGTCAATCCTTGTTTTAAGCACATCACCTGCTGTCACAAAATAAGCGGAGGTGATGGTCGGTTGGGCCAATAGGAAGACCGTTGTTAAACAAAAGAAAGTAGAAAGTAGCATTGTTTTCATAATCGGTTTTTTTACTGATTCCAAAAATAGTCAAAAAATGCGAGAATTGGTTAAGAATAGCCAATGATTGACAAGTATTTAACAAATTTTAACAAAAAAAAGGTTTTATCCGGCTTTTTCTAAAGAAATAGCAGATAAAATCTTTTGGGATAGGTTAGGTGTCGGGCAGATTTAGGGTTTGGTGGGCATCTCAAAACTATCTAAAAATCCGGTAGTATAGTCACCTATGATGAATTTTTCATTTTTCATAAGTGCTTTGTGAAAGGGGATGGTAGTATGAATTCCTTCGATATAAAATTCATCCAATGCTCTACTAAGTTTTTGGATACACTCCTCCCGAGTACGTGCCCGACAAATCAGTTTGGCAATCATAGAGTCATAATACGGCGAGATGGTAAATCCGGAGTAGGCCGCAGTATCAACACGAATCCCATGTCCTTTGGGTAAGTGCAAAAACTGAATAGTACCCGGACTAGGCCTGAAGTCATTGTAAATATCTTCCGCATTGATACGGCACTCAATGGCGTGCATCAGTGGGTAATAGTCTTCACCGGAAATAGGGATACCTGCTGCTGCTTTTATTTGCTCTTTGATTAAGTCATAGTCTATGACTTCTTCGGTAACGGGATGTTCAACCTGTATTCTGGTATTCATCTCCATAAAGTAGAAGTTGCGGTGTTTATCGACCAAAAACTCAACAGTGCCGACCCCTTCATAGTTGATACTTTTGGCGGCAGCTTTAGCGGCAGCGCCCATTTTTTCTCTCAATTCATCGGACATGAAGGGAGAAGGAGCTTCTTCCACTAGTTTTTGGTGTCTTCGCTGGATAGAACAATCTCTTTCCGAAAGGTGGCAGACATTGCCGTATTGGTCTCCAATTATTTGAATTTCAATGTGTCGGGGATCTTCAACAAATTTTTCGATGTACATCCCGTCATTGGCGAAAGCGGCTTTAGATTCTTGTCGGGCATCATTCCAAGCTTTTTCAAATTCATCTTCTTTCCAGACAATTCGCATTCCTTTACCACCACCACCTGCAGTGGCTTTTAGGATAACCGGGTAGCCGATTTCTTCGGCTATTTTGATTCCTTGTTTTACGCTTTTGAGTAGTCCTTCGGAGCCGGGAACGACGGGAACACCGGCTTTAATCATGGTGGCTTTGGCGGAGATTTTATCGCCCATCTTGGCCATTTGTTTAGAGGTCGGGCCAATAAACTTTACGCCGTATTGTTCGCAAATCTTAGCAAAATCAATATTTTCCGCAAGGAACCCATAGCCGGGATGGATGGCATCGGCATTGGTTATCTCAACGGCTGCCATGATGCGGGGAATATTGAGGTAGGATTCTGTAGAACTTGGCGGCCCAATACACACCGATTCGTCCGCAAAACGCACATGCAAACTGTCCTTGTCCGCAGTAGAATATACCGAGACGGTTTTAATTCCCATTTCGCGGCAAGTGCGAATAATGCGCAATGCGATTTCCCCTCTATTGGCAATTAATATCTTATTAAACATCCTATCGTTTTTCATTTGGTAAGCAGGGCTGGTGGTTAGGGTGTATTAACCATTAGGATCCACTAAGAACAATACTTGATCATATTCTACCGGCGAGGCATCATCAACCATGACTTTGACAATTTTGCCGCTGACTTCGGATTCGATGTCATTGAATAATTTCATGGCTTCCACAATACAAACTACATCGCCTTTGTTGACATGGTCGCCAACTTTGACAAATTGTGGCTTGTCCGGTGCGGGGGCTCTGTAGAAGGTGCCGACAATAGGGGAGCGGATTTCAAGATATTCTACGGTAGGTTCTTCTGCCTTAGGGGCTGCCTTTTCTGCGGGTGCAGGAGCTGCCATGGCCATAGCAGGAGCGATGGGCATAGATTCGGGCGCTGATTGAATATAGGTGGTGGATTTGCGCTCGTGATAATCTTTAGTCCGGATGGTCAGTTTGACGTCATCGGTTTCTAGCTTAAACTCCGTTAGATTAGATTTATCGATGAGTTGGAGTAACTCTTTAATTTCTTTGATGTTCATATCGGGTTATTTTTTGACTCTGTCCATGTAATTGCCTGTGGCCGTATCAATCCGAATAAGGTCACCTTGATTAACAAATAAAGGAACCATGATGGTTGCTCCCGTTTCCACTTCTGCTTTTTTCAAGGCATTGTTGGCGGTATCCCCTTTGATACCCGGCTCGGAGTAGGTCACTTCCAAGACGACATATTGGGGCAATTCTACTGTTAAGGGAATTTCTTTGACGGCATGAAATAAGACATCAACGACATCACCTTCTTTCAAAAGGTTGGCATTAGCGACCATTTCTTTGGCGACATTGATTTGGTCATAAGTGTCTTGGTCCATAAGATGAAGTCCCATATCGTCTTCGTAGAGGTATTGATATTTCCGTCGTTCGACTCTTACTTCTTCAATTTTGTGACCGGATTTGAAGGTAAAATCAACGACTTTGCCGGAAGATAAGCTTTTTAATTTGGTTCTCACAAAAGCCGGACCACGCCCCGTTTGAAATCTTAAAAATTCAAGTACGGAGTAGGTATCACCATTAAGTTCTAGACATAGACCATTGCGAATATCTGCAGTTGTTGCCATTGTAGATGTTAGGTTTTATTCAAAAATCAGTGCGAAGGTACGGCAATTTTTCCCAGAAATTAAGTCTTTTTTTGATAAAACTGTACTTTTTTTGATGTGGCATCGCTATATTTAGGTGGAGATGATACTTATTTTGTCTAAAATTCAGGATTTAGACGGCGTTATAACCCCTTGACTACTTGCTAGAAAGGGGTGGGGTGGCTAAAATTTGTCGTTTTAGCCCCCTGTTTTAAGTATAACTGAATCATTTAGGTGGGAATGAAAATCAGCTATAAATGGTTGTTTTAGGTATTTGGCGGACAATTGACACCCCATAAACATATATAATTATCTTGTTATGTATTGATTGCCAGTTAGTTGTGTAAAATCTATGGCATCATATTTGCAAAAAATTTGACATATTTTCATATTCTACCTAATTTGCACTAAAATAAGGGCTTCATTATTTGTTTTATCATTTTGGGATACGCCTAAAATGGAAATTATGAACTTACTTTGATTCCTTGTTTTTTGTGAAAACAATTAACCGAAGTAATTGGACAGATTTGATTGAATAATTTGTGACGCTTACCTTTTGACACCATGCCGGGTGTGGAATGCTCGCTTTCGCTAAAAGCTTTGCCGGTGTTTTTTACCATGGCTGATGACAGAAAGCGTCAAAAATGTAAATCCGATATGCCCACTTGCTTTATCATACTTGGTGATTTCTCCAATTAATCCGTGCCATTTGGGGATAAAACGCAATAATTTTCGCCATGTATCTTTCAAATTATGTGAAATAACCGCTGCTACGATGTCCTTCATCTCCATTTGTAGGATATGGTCGCTCAAAATCAAACCTAATGAGAACACTTCTTTTTTCTATTCTATTGATGGCCACGGTGTCCATGACCTACGCGGCCAAAGTGCCTTTTATCGACGGAGGTATTTACAAAGCTAAAGAAACTGCCGGTCGTGACGGCAAATTATTTTTTGTCGATTTTTATGCGACGTGGTGTATGCCCTGCAGATTGATGGATGAAACGACGTTTCAAGATGCCGGCGTTGTTAATTATGTCAATAAATACTATGTGCCTGTCAAGGTGGATGTAGATGATTTTGACGGCATTGCTTACAAACAGCAATATAACATTAAAGTCTTACCGACAACGCTTGTATTCAACTCCAAAGGAGAATTGTTGGAGCGGGTGGAAGAGGCTTTGTCTCCAAGCAAAATGTTGTCCTTGCTTAAAAAGCATAATAAATCGTTTAACCGAAAGGTGACGATTACGACACCGGTTGAAAATCCGACACCTGCTACGACTTATACTCCCAAACCGAAAGTAAATCACAATTCTGCTCCGGCCAAAAAGCCCGCAAAAAAGAAAAAGGCCAATACCGGTGGAGGATTGTATAGATTTGATGTAGAAAAAGAGCCGGCTATCGGGTATTCTGTACAAGTAGGCGTATATGCCGATTATGCGAATGTTTTGCAACAAACGGCTATCCTAAAAGAAAATTATGGCAGCAAACCGTTGTTGGTGCATATTGCTAATTTGGGTGATCGAATTGTCTATCGAGTGATGCTCGGGCGGTTTGATGACAAGGCTTCCGCAAAAAAATTCTTGAATAGAATAAAATCAGATGGCGGGGAAGGAGTTATTAAGACGCTGGATGAGTTGGATTGATGTCTTGGTCAACGTGGTGAATTTAAGTTTTGGCCTGCCGGGCGCAGCGTAAGCTACAGTGGTAGGCGTATAGGTGCTTCGGTTTAATCGGTATAACGGTTAGCGGAATAACGGTACAGCGGTGTCGCTCTTTTAGGCTTTTCTTGGTTAATGGGTTTTATCTATTACTAGGATTGGATTTGTCCCAATCATCGACACCTGAAAAGCCTTGCGGAAAACTAGTAAGTAAAGATTTAGTTACTCCAATTTTGATGAAGACAGGCTAGTGTTTTCAAACCTGCCAAAAATAGAGAGTGGTTGCCTTTGGGCAACCACTTTTTTTTGCTGCTTACTCTAATGTTGTCGATTGGATACCGATTTGAATTAAAGGTGGGGATGACCTTTACTTTTGTATGTTTGGGGCAAAGGGATGTGTCAGCGGGAAATCGGAGATAATTATGACCGATGTATTGGGACGAATGGTGGATGAGATACGTTATACTCCCGGAGTGCGTCTTGATGTGAGTGAGTATCCGCCAGGCTTGTATTTTTATCGCCTGGAAGCGGATGGGCGTGTGTTGGATGTGGGACGGGTTTTGGTGGAGTGAGTGTAGCGGCGGTTTTAACCGCCTAGTTCCACATCATCAGGGCGGTTGAAACCGCCGATACAGATAAAACCAATTAAATCAAAAAAAATAATTATGAGCCTATCTTCCGCTTTCGCAAAAAACACATTAAGTCTCTACGGGGAATACTATCCACCGATTTTGGTTGATATTGCTTTGAATGAGAAGCAAGTCTCCTCTAATGAAACGACTCCTGCCGTTTCAATCAACCATCTCTTACAACCCAAGCAAAATCTCCACCGGCTCCTTCGCCCCAAACAACATTCTTTCAGGGTTTTCAAGCATCTCCTTGACCTTATAAAGGAAACCGACTGATTCTTTTCCATCAATAATTCGGTGATCATAAGACAAGGCAACATACATAATCGGACGAATGACTACCTGACCATTTTCGGCAACGGGTCTTTCCACGATGTTATGCATACCTAAGATGGCGCTTTGGGGTGGATTGATGATTGGAGTACTTAGCATGGAGCCGAAAACCCCGCCATTGGTAATCGTAAAAGTCCCACCTTCCATCTCTTGCAAGGTGATTTTTCCATCTCTGGCTTTGATGGCTAGGCGCTTGATTTCTGCTTCAATTTCAAAGAAGCTCATCACTTCGGCATTCCGAACAACCGGTACCATAAGCCCTTTGGGAGAACTTACCGCAATGCCAATATCCGCATAATCATGAAAAATAATTTCTTTATCTTTAAGTTGCGCATTAACCGCAGGGTAAAGCTGGATGGCTTCTGTCACGGCTTTGGTGAAGAAAGACATAAAACCGAGATTAGTGCCATACTTCTTCTTAAATGCTTCCTTATATTTTTTGCGAATATCCATGATTGGCTTCATATTCACCTCGTTAAAAGTGGTTAACATGGCCGTTTCGTTCTTGACCGCGACCAGACGTTGGGCAATCTTACGACGGAGCATAGACAATTTTTGGGTATGGGTATCACGTGTTCCGCCCCAACCCTGCACAAATGAAGCGTCAAATCCACCTGACAATGCCTTTAAAACATCTTGCTTTACAATGCGCCCATGCGAGCCGGAACCATTGATTTTATTGGCAGGAATATTGTGTTCTGCCATGATGTTTTGAGCCACGGGCGTGGCTTTTTTCTCTATATTCGCCGGCTGTGCGGTTGTTTTGGCCGGTGCCGGCTTTGGTGCTTCGACCGGTGTCGGTGTCTCTTTTTTTACTTCCTGTTTCACTTCCGGTGTTTTTGCGGAAGCAGGTCTAGGCGCATCGGTGTCAATCAAGCAGATGACTTGCCCCACTTTGACCGTGTCCCCGTTTTTGGCTTTTAGGGTGATGATTCCGGCTTCTTCGGACGGCAATTCTAAGGTGGCTTTGTCCGAGTCAATTTCCGCAATGATTTGGTCCCGATCGACCCAATCTCCATCTTCCACTAACCATTCTGCGATTTCTACTTCGGTGATGGACTCTCCGGGACTGGGGACTTTCATTTCAAATAAAGGCATCATTTATATTTTTATTTTGCGTGTGCAAAAACGTGATCAAAAATGGTTTTTTGTCTCTTTTCAAAGACTTCTTTGGAGCCGGATGCGGGACTTCCTGACCCCGGTCTGGCAATGACAGTCAATGGAGTTAGGTGATAATTCAATAACATATAACTCCAAGCGCCCATGTTCGCAGGCTCTTCTTGTACCCAAATGTATTGGGCATTCTTCGTGTATTTTTTGACAATCTTGTTCAATTCCTTTTCAGGTAATGGGTAAAGTTGCTCTACTCGGATAATTGCAATGTTTTGCCCTTTATTTCTCTTCTCTTTTTCTTCGAGCAAGTCATAGTAGATTTTTCCACTACACAGAATGACCGTATCAATGTCTTTTGTTTTTGCCGAAAGGTCATCAATAACCGGCTGAAAATGCCCTATGGCCAATTCGTCCATCGTAGAAATAGCTTTTGGGTAACGGAGTAATTTTTTGGGCGTAAAGACAATTAAAGGCACTCTGAAATGCCGTTTTAATTGCGTGCGCAAAAGGTGGTAAAAGTTGGCGGGCGTCGTCGTATTGCAAACCTGCATGTTGGCTTCTGCGCATTGCTGCAAAAATCGCTCAATCCTGCCACTTGAATGCTCCGACCCCATGCCTTCATAGCCGTGTGGCAAAAGCATTACAAGGCCGTTCATCGCCTTCCACTTGTCGGCGGCAGAAGAGATGAATTGGTCGATCAAAATCTGCGCTCCATTAAAAAAGTCGCCAAATTGGGCTTCCCAAATGGTCAAGCCGTTTGGCACACCAAAAGCATATCCGTATTCAAAACCCAGCACACCATATTCCGAAAGGGGCGAGTTGTAAATATGAAAAGCACCTTGCTCGTCAGAAATGTTTTTTAATGGATAGTATTCTTGTTCGGTGTCTTCAGCTTTCAATACTCCATGTCGGTGGGAGAATGTACCACGCTCCACATCTTGACCGGAAATACGAACGGGATGACCTTCGGCAAGCAAAGTGGCATAGGCCAATGTCTCCGCCGTACCCCAATCCAATTGGTTGTTCTGAATCATTTTCAGTCGATCCTGCATCAATTTTTTAATCTTCCGAAAGAAATGGATGTCTTCCGGGAGCGTAAATAATTTTTGCGCAAGCGCTTCCAGCTTTTTCCGATTAAAACTTGTGTTTACTTTTTTATCAAAATCTGCCAACTTAGGTATCTTGAAGCCCGCCCATTCTTCGTGCATAAAGTTTTGAATAACAGCATTTTGCGTTGTCTTAGACAGCTCAAATTTTTCATTAAGATATTCTTCTAAATCGGCTTTCTTTTTTTGCGCAAGCGCTGTCGATAACACGCCTTCTTGTTCGAGCTTCTTAGAGTAGATGGTCAACAAATCAGGGTGTTTGGCGATTGTTTTGTAGAGTTTAGGCTGGGTAAATTTTGGCTCATCACCTTCATTGTGCCCATATTTTCGATAGCCCAACAAATCAATAAAAACATCCTTGTGGAAATTTTGTCGGTAGGCCACAGCCAATTCTATAACGGTCGCAACGGCTTCAATATCGTCGGCATTTACATGAAAAATCGGACTCAAGCTCACCTTGCCTACATCTGTACAATAAGTGCTTGTTCGAGCATCCAAATAATTAGTGGTAAAACCCACTTGGTTGTTCACCACGATATGAATCGTGCCGCCGGTCCGATAGCCGTCAAGCCCTGCCATCTGTACGACTTCATAAATCAAGCCTTGTCCCGCAATCGCTGCGTCTCCATGAATGATAATGGGCAGCATTTCTTTTTCATCATTCAATTTTAGATCCAACTTGGCTCGACTCAAGCCTTCTGCGACAGCGCCCACCGCTTCTAGATGAGAAGGGTTGGGGCAAAGTGTCATTTTTATCTGATGATTATTTTTTGTTTTTATTTTTTTGGTGTATCCTAAGTGGTATTTGACATCTCCATCAAAAGAATCATCATCGTCATATCCTTTGCCGTAGAATTCATCGAATATTTGATTGTACGGCTTTTCAAAAATATGGGCAATGGTATTAAGTCGTCCGCGGTGGGCCATTCCAAATACAAATTCTTTGGTTCCGGAATTTACGGCTTCTTCCACCAATTTTTCCAAGGCAGGAATTAATACTTCTCCGCCTTCCACAGAGAATCGCTTTTGCCCCACAAATTTCTTTTGCAAAAATTGCTCAAAAATAACCGCCTTGTTCAGGATGTCATGCAATTTTAATTTTTGGGCCGGTGAGAAGGTAGCCGGTTCCTTCGTTTCGATCCGTTCTTGCAACCATTTGACTCGTTTAGGGTCACGGATATACATGTATTCGACGCCTATGGATTGGCAATAAATACGAGTGAGTTGTTTGATGATTTCCGAAAGGGTCGCAGGGCCAATGCCTATGACTTCCCCTGCTTGAAAAACCGTATGAAGATCGGCTTGCGCCAAACCAAAATTTTCAATGTCCAAAGTAGGGGTATAGGTCCGACGATTTCTTACGGGGTTGGTTTTGGTGAAGAGATGTCCGCGAAAGCGGTAGCCGTTAATTAGATTGATGACTTGAAATTCCTTGTGCATTCGTTCCGGCACGACGGCTTGTTCTTCATTGTAGTCTGTTTGACGAAAGTCAAAGCCTTCAAAAAATTTGCGCCAACCATAATCTACGGAATCGGGATTGGTTTTATACTGCTGATATAGCTCTTCGATGACTTGGCTATGTGCAGCACCTAGAAAAGTTAGGTCGTCTTGCATAATCTTATTTGTAGGGCTTCATTCCTTTCGGAAAAAGCCTGTTGATTTTCTGTTCCATTGTCAAACGAAGCAGCATTCCTATTTGTTTATAAATCAATGGAAAAACGCTTTTTTTGTGACGAATCGACAAAAAATCGGCAAGGACTTGGGGTGTGATTGGGGGATTAATTTTTATCTCTGTACTTTGGTAAAGGTGTCTTGGTCAGTTTTGTGGGATGAAGCAAGCTGCTTGAGAGACCCTGTTTTAGGCAGAAAATAGGCATTTCTGTGTATGTTTGACCGGTTTTTATATGAGCGTAGATACAAGGCATGCCTTGTATCTACGCATCAAGGAATGGGAAAAAAATTTAATCAGTATTTTACCATAAAGAATCTTCTTGCCTAGATGGTTAGTTTACAATATTGATATCTCCATGGAACTCAATGATTCGTCCGTCAATGTATTTGAGTTTAATGATATAGACGAAGACTCCTTTTTCGACTTTTTTGCCACGATAAGTTCCATCCCAACCTTCGCTATAGTTATTAAGCGAGAAATGCTCTTTTGAAAAGATATGGCTACCCCAGCGATCATATATCTGCATCGTCACAACTTCTTCAATCCGCTCTGTATTGCCCAAGACGGTGAAGTAGTCATTTTGTCCGTCTCCATTGGGAGAGAACACATTGGGGATAAATACATCCGGATCCGCAACATGTACAGTTGTCTTAGTATGAGCTACACATCCCAAAGTATCCACCAGCGTAATATTATAAACCGTGGTCACCATCGGTTTGACGGTTTGTTTTAGGCAGTTGTCTAAGCAGTATAAATCTTGGATAGGATTCCAAATGATGGTGTCTATCGCATCTAGAGGCGTACTGGTAAACACTTCAATAGTGGTGCTGTCGCCCAGTTTTATTTGGGTATCCGGTTCTACCAAAATATCTCCTTCTGTAGGAATGGGTAGATTAACGGTTTCGGAATATTCACACCCCATCTCATCCTGAATCACCACTTCATAGTCTCCCGGATTTAGTCCGATACCAATTGGGATGTTTCCGAAATGTTGCCCACCGTCAAAAGAGTAAGTAAATGGAGCTTTCGACCCAATTACATCTGTAACAATAAGCGCACCTGTGCGACCGTCACAACCCGGTAGAGATTTCACAATGTTTGCACCGGTCAGGGGAGCAACTTCCGATACAGAGACATCATCTTCACTGGCACATCCGGTGTGCATGTCGATTACTTTTAATCGGTAGGTTCCTATTTTATCGACAATTGGGTTGGGTAAGTTATTAGCAGAAACGAAATGCCCGTCTTGTGTCGTCCACTCAAAGATTACGTTATTCATATTGGCATTGTCCAAGTTTCCTATTTGTACCAACGTAGTCGCACAATCTTGTTTTTGGATATCATCGGCATCTGCCAAGGGTGCTGTATAGTCAGAAAAAGCTTCAATGGTTTTTGTGGCCGTACAACCGGTGCTCGGATTGGTTACCACTGCAGTATATAAACCGGGCTGGCTGACTAGAATGTTTACGTTTGTGGGGTCACTGTTTATGACTCCATTATCGCTGTGCCATTCAATGGAATAACTGTTATCTGTAAGTGCACTGACCGTAATTAGTGTATCTTTACAAGTAAGTGTGTCGATGGCAGAAAGGTTTAATTGTGGTACATCCACTGATGAATTTACCGTAACACTAGAAGTCGTGGTACACCCTGAGCCATTATCTGTGACCACAACCGTGTATGTCCCTGATTGGCCGACTAATGGATTGGAAGTTGTATCTCCGCTAACAATGGCCGAAATTGGACTCCAATCATAGCTATAATTGCCACTACCACTAGTGACATCGGCTTCAATAAATACTTGTTGAATACTGCAGCTAATAGGTTGGTTGGATAGGGTGGTAACGGCTGGCGGTGTAGTATTTTCGACGATGTTGATGGATGTCGAAGCTTTACAGCCATTTGCCGGGTTTTCTGCGGTAATGGTATATTGTCCTCCCGCACAGATGGTTGGCTGAAGGGTTGATTGCCCGCTTTGAATACTACCGGAAACCGTTGACCAAGTATAATTGGTATTTGATGGATTTGTTCCTGCGGCTTCCAATTGAATACACGATGTTTTACAATTAATTTCCTGTGTTGGCGCAAGTATGCTAATGCTGGGTGATAATGTATCTATATCCACCACTGTTGTTGCAGAAGCCGTACATCCATTCGTCAAGTCAGTAACTTCTAATTGATACATTCCGGCTTGCGTGGCATCAGTAATCAGTGCTTGGGTGTTACCGGATAAACTTCCATTGGATGTGGACCATTGATAAGCATAATTGCTTCCTACATCTGAACCATTACCACTTAGGAAAACAGTATTATTTATACAACTTAATTTATCATGCGGCTCTACAATCATAGCGGTAGGTTTGACGGTATCCATTAGAACCGTAGCAATAGAATACGTAGAGACATTGGATACCGTGTCCAATATGGTTAAACGATAATCTCCCGGCATATCGACGACAATTACTTTGGTACCTTGGCCACTAAGGATGTTGCCGGAAGTCGTTGTCCAATTGTATGTAAAGTTAACTCCATCGCTGGACGAAGATCCATCAATAGTTACTGTTGAAGTTTGACAATCCAGTGTGTCCGTTGGTGCAAAAACCACTTCTAGGTTTCCGACTTTGATATATACGGTTGCGGTGTCGCATAGTGTCGGAGTGCCCGTGTCGCAAACGATGTAATCAAATTGATCATAGCCATTAAAGTTGGTATTCGGCGTATAAACAAAAGTTCCATCGGTATTTAGCGTAAGCGTACCATATGTCGGCCCGTTTATCGGAGAAGTATTTACAACCAATCCGTCACCATCCAAGTCATTGTCATTAGCTGTTACATTTTCACTGACAATAGGCTGATTGGTTGGCGTCGAATAATTATCATCTATGGCAATTGGCGGATCATTTACGGGTGTCACCGTGATATAAACCGTTGCGGTATCGCATAAGGCCGGTGTTCCATGATCGCAAACTTGATAGACAAAACTGTCCGGACCGTTATAGTTTAGGTTGGGCACATAAGTAAATGTTCCGTCTGCATTCAAGGTTAAACTACCATGACTTACATCAATTACCGGAGTTGTACTGACCACTAAACTATCTTCGACTTCCGTGTCATTTGTCGTTACATTATCCGATAAAGGTGTATCTTCCGGAGTTGTATAATTGTCATCTATGGCAATTGGCGGATCATTTACTGGTGTTACTGTAATATAGACCGTTGCGGTATCGCATAAGGCCGGCGTGCCTGCATCACAGACTTTATAGACAAAACTATCGGTCCCTACGTAGTTGGATGCCGGTACATAGGTAAAACTACCATCTGTATTTAGCGTAAGCGTACCATTGGACACGTCGGTAACAGGCGTTGTATCATAATTCAGGCTTCCGCCATCCGGATCGGTATCATTAAGAGCAACAGATCCGGATAAAGGGGTGTCTTCCGGTGTGGTAAAATTATCATCAATAGCAATTGGTGGGTCATTTACCGGAGTTACCGTAATATAGACGGTTGCCGTATCACATTGTTGAGGGTCACCCGTATCACACACTTGATAGATGAAGCTATCCGAACCATTATAGTCCGGATTGGGTGTATAGGTAAAAGTGCCATCGTTGTTTAATACTAAAACCCCATGTGTTACATTCGAAATCGGCATGGTATCTACTATCGCCCCCGCAGGAGTGTCATTAGTCGATACATTTGCATTTAAAGGCGTATCTTCAGGCGTTGTGAAATTATCATCTACCGCATCCATTCCCTGGGTTAAAGGAACCACAAAGCTGGTCAAACTACAAAGGCAGTTAGAATTAGACGGAGCGATTTCTACGATTAGTCCGTTGGCCGGATTACAAGAAGTACTTGCGTAAAAATATTGCGTAAAATCAAGTGTGTCACCTGTGAGCAAAATATCCGAGAAACTGCCTAAATAAATAGAAGTACCCGGGTTGCCGGAGCCATCCGCACAGTAAACGGTATAGTTGTATCCGGATGTCGCATCTATTCCTATATTTTGTAGGTTTAAGTGGAGACCGTATTTTGTGTCGCCCAAAGATGTCGTCATGTAAGTAGCAACAGTATTGCTGGTTATGACTAAATCCGGCTTAGCAATGGTCAAAGAGTCTATTTGATGACCGGTAGGGATTTTTATAGGAGCACAAGCTGCGGAACCACAGAAGCCTCCTGTCGAGTAAATATAGGATTCAATATCAAAATAAGAATTGTCGCTACAGTAACTATTACTCGTCACGACATCAAATTGATAATTGATGCTGTCTTTATTACCTACTCCTTGCGGAAAAACCAGGACTATGTGGTCTTGTCCGGAGTTGATGTATTTATATCCAAAAGTGGCACAATTAGGGCCGTTACAATTCAATGAACCATCAACGAACTTTAAGCCCACCGGAATGGTAATATCGGCAGAATCAATAATGCCGGTTGTTCCTGCAATAATTGTCGATTTAACATCCACAGTTAATGTTGTTCCGCAATTTTTAATAGTATCCGGAAGCGTGAATTCGCTATAAGCATAATATGCCGTATTCGCTCCTATGACTACAAGGTCGTTTCCGGAAACGCTCATACCATTACCTGCCGCCGGCGCATGACAAGGGCTTTCGCCAAATGCTTGTACACCAATAGTATGCAAATTCAAAAAGCCACAATCCAATGCAATGTACATTTCTACGGTTGCAATTCTTCTATCATCTTGACTCTCCAGATAGCTACCTAACATTCCATCGGTGCCTATGCCGGAGTGATTACTTAGGTCTATCCTTAGTTGGTTGCCTACTACGGTAGCGGGAACAGACTCTCTATTGCCGGAGTTTTTGGGATATTCAACGATAATGCTGTCCACCGACATGCTACTAATACTGCCCGGTATTTCGACTAGTAAATATGGATTTAATAAATTGGCCACTTGGGCACTATTCACTTCCATGACCATTTTAAAAGGATCACAATATTGGATAGAGTCCGGTTGCTGGGTTATATCTAGTTGAACCTGAGCGGTTTGAATAGAAAGTGTAATGTCTATACTCTTTTGGTAACAAATAGTATCTAAACCGGCATAATCCGTGGGATAAGCCTGACAATCCCACCCATTAGACACGGTGATAGTTTGATTACTACACGACAAAATATTTCCATAAATTCGGACCATTTTGCATTCTGTGGGGCCTGATTTTACCTGTCCTGCTTCGACCCAAGTCTCATCAGCCAACGTCGTAAAATTAGTTGAGGCGACTTCATTTCCTGCTGCATCCAACATAAATGCCTTGGTCACTTGAAAATCAGGGTGATTATTGATTTTCAACCAATTATAGTCAATATCGACCGGACTGGTATTGCAAATTTCAACATCAATATATGTTTCGTTATTCACAACGGTCACATTAGGATGCGGACTATGCAATTCAAATTGTGGACGATAATAGGTGAATTTCGGATGCCCTGTTTTTGAGATTGGTGTTGGGTTTACATAAGCGTATTTTTGATAGAATACAGTATAAGTATAAGGAGTTTCGGCATCCGCTTCGCAAGTACCTATGAATTCCGGTCTAAACCTAGGATATCTTGTTCCCGTTTGATCCAAATTCTTAAAATTAGGCCCCGGATAAACAATCAAAGAATCACCACGAACTTGATAAGTAACCCCTCCATTCGTTTCGGAATAAGCAGGGTTGTATGAAGTTGTATAGTTAAAATACCGGATGCTTCCTGTAAACCGAACACCTTTAGGCATGACAATAACTGTGGAGTCCCAAGTTACCGGATTTCTAAATTCATTCGGAAATAAATCGCCTATATCCGAATAATTATTAAAAAAGAGTTGCTGTTCAGACGGGTCGCAGTACCAAGCCTTCACGCCATTTACACTATTAGATGTTTGTCTTCTCACTTTCAGATAGTCAACCTGCTCATACAAAGAGCCACACCCGGTTTCTATGGTGCCATTTTTTGCAAAGAAAGTCGCACTAAAATTATTTAATTTAAAATATTTAATATCATTAAACTTATCAGTAAGTATTAAATTTAATTTTAGGGCAACGGTATCGTTTTGATTGCCTTCGCCATATTGATAACTACCGGAAACTAAATTTTTGTAATTGGAAATATCAAAAGTCAGTTTGTAGCTATTAGGTCCTACTATTGTTTTTGTTGGGGCCGACATCATTGGACCGGAGAATACACCGGCAGATATATCATTTATGGTAATGGTTCCATCAACAAAATCAAACAAATCTTCATCTCCACCACCCGTTGCGGTCTCATAGGCCATCTCAAAAAATAAGTTTTGCACGGTAGAATCTTGAATGACCGCAATGGCATCAACTTGCATCGTATCATTGGCCATATATTTATCTAGGGCAAAACTGTTATCTAAGGTCACCCGAGTTGTCTTTGAAGCGTCCGTCCATCCGGCTACTGTCCGGTGCGAATCAAACGAGACGATGGCTGGGCCCTTGCATGGTGTAGGACATAGATTTTGTATTTCGACGCTTCCGCAATGGATATCAGCGTCCCAACAAGTACAATGATAGTGTGTCTTATAGGATATCGTAAACTTTTCGGGACCTGAATAAGTAGCGCAATCAAATGTAAGAGGGAAGTTATAATATTTATAATTATAACCACTTTGGGTATAAGTAATGGTGTTTCCTACTTGACTGAAACCGGCCGGTGCTGAACTTTGCAAATTCACTCCATTTGGAACGGTCAATTCAATCGACCATACAACATTTGAGCCAGTAAACATATCTTCACCATTACATTTGGGCGCTCCAAGCGTGATCCAACCTCCTCTATAAAAATGGGGTTTTAGTCCAAATATAAAATCTTCGCCATCTGCCACACCGTTTGGACTGGTTGTGGTTGTTTCATTAAGATAGTCTCGAATGATATTAGAATATTCGAAGTTAATACGCTCTGTATATCGCTCGTTGGCGCATTGGTCCTTAAATAGAGCATCTATATAAAGGTGTTCCCACGTTATGTAATCATGCCTTTTGGTACCGCAATCGGCCAAAGGAGTATATTCGTAATCAAAACTAACATCAAAATGAGCGCCCGGAGCTAAATCATCAAAATAACCATCACCATCTATATCTTCCAAGCCCCCGGGTCCATCGGGGTCAGTGACAAAATAATCATACGGAATACGCATTGAATTTCCGGAACCGCGAGTGGGATATATTGTACTTGGCCAATTAGTGGTGGTCACCGGATGTCCATTAATTTTTACATTGCTCAGGTGTCTAATGTTTTTCCAGTCAAAAGCCCAAAAAGGATTGGAGTCATAGTCTGACAGAGGAGAGTTGTTGTGACCTAGTCCCAAGTTAACGTTGATATCTTTGGCCATGGCACCGGGGTGTGTGGCGATATTTTCGATGCGAATGGTAAAATTTTGACCACCGCATAAATCCATATAATTGTCCCCTGCTATTTTTTTGACAGTTACTTCCGGTACCGAACCTTGAAAGTTAAGGACTCCGGTTTCCGGCTCTGAAACTTGACAGAGTTCTGACAATGAACACCCCCAAGCACCTTGGTGAATGACATCGACATCACTACAACCCTGTACTTGAAAACTTTCGTCAAATTCGATGGTTTCTCCGTTTTCAAAGAGGGCATCGCCATTTCCTACTGATCCCAAAAACGGAGCTTGATCTAAGTAAATGTTGTAAAAGTAAGTATTGCCTGCTATGGAATCCGGTGTGAGAGAAGTGCCTTTATAGGATAATTGATAATTTCCGATTTCACTACCTATCTGTACCCTGTGTTGGTACCACTTTAACCAACCTTGCCCTCCTTGGACCATAGTGATCTTTCTGGAGATTGTCTGCCCAACTATGACATCTTTATCCGGAATAGACTGAAGTGCCAAGCTAGGCACAAGTACCTGATAATTTGATACATTTGGATTTAAATTAGAAAAATGGTGGACCGTGGGCCCTTGCGTCAAATCAACGATTTGAATGTCCTTAAATAGCGCACCACTATTCAACGGGCCGACGGCATTACATCCGACTCTTTTCGCAAATCGAAAGCGAATTATATCTCCGAGTCCGGCTGTACCACCACTTTGTGGGAAAATAGTAAAAACAGGAGCATTAATGGTACCAGTTGGGGCGGTACTATTATATTTCCCGCCCGGGTTTTGGGTAATGGAAAAACTGCCATTTACATAGGTGACGCCCGTCGGAAGTTGAAATTCAACAGTTAGATATTTTAGATTTGTTGCTTTATACAAAATTTCTACTTCGACAAAAGATGTGTCACATGGATGTACATCTTCCGGAAATATTTTCATGCGCATAATATTATTGTCAAATTGCGCAAATAGGCTAATTGTGGACAATAAGAATAAAATAGGTAGAACTATTAACCGCCTTTTCATGAGCTTGTTGCTTTGGTAAAAGGGGCCGTGTATGGACGTCAAATTTTGTGCCATTTTGTGTTTTTATTGTTATAATTATCCGGACATATTAAGCGAAACGTATATTGATAGTTTATTGGCTCCTGTATCACGCTGAAAATATAAGATTTTACTTCTGCTTAATACTCTTGTTCTTCTATTTTACATCGGTCAAACAGGTCAAAATGTAACCCTAATATGTTCGTCTCTTGCTTATTTGTTATAAATAAGATTGTACTATCTATTTATCTCTATACTTCCGGTCATTCGACCTCCTTCTCCCGTCTCAAAAATATAAAAGTAGGTGCCATTGGGTAAGTCTGTTTTTTCATCATCCCAATAGCCTGTCCAAGAATTGTCATAAGGTGATTGTTCCCAAACCTTGTTTCCCCATCTATTGAAAATAATCAACCTGTTATTGGGATACTTTGATATGCCTTGTATGACAAATTGGTCATTGATACCATCTCCGTTTGGAGAAAACCCATTCCTTATTTTTATATTATTACATTTTAGATAAATGGATGCGGATGCCGTATCACAACCAAACTCTGTGCAAGCTTCATACACCAAACTCACGGTCTCTTCACAAATATTTGGTTCAGGGATATAATTAATAAATCCGAAACTATCCGCTTGGGCCACTCCTAATGTCGGGTATTCCAAAATGGTAAGACTTTGTAAAGGCGCATTTAAGGTGTCATTTGATATGACTTTTAATTGGGTAGGAACACCTTGTTCCGTGGTATCTACATCATTTAGAGTAATGGGCAATATGTGTGATAAGGCTTTAATAGTAATATTTATCATCGTCGTATCACAGACACCTAAATCATCGCATACAACCATACAGAAACTGTCTTGCCCTATGTGATTGGTAAATGGTGTGTAGTTAAAACAATTTTTATTGATGGCCGAAATGCTGCCTTGGGCGGGTGTAGAGCATAATTGACTAGTGACCACGTTGCCATTTAATTCTAACGTGTCCAAACATATTGTAATGGGTTGATTTTCATTTGTTTGTAAGTAGATAGTGTCCTTGGTGATAGACTGAACTATCGTAACGTATTGAACTCCCATGTCGATGAAATTAACCGTATTTCCGGCAACAATCATTAATGAATCACTCTGCCCTAAGCTATCTACATCACTGTCTATACTGTCATCACTTCCATAATCCTTTTCAGAAATAACAAAGCCGGCAGGAAGCATATTTAAATCAAAAGATATGTGGTAAGAGCCGGGAACAATATTGGAAAAACTATATTTTCCATTTGTATCTGTTAGGGTAGTTTGCGTTGTATCTCCTGTATTGGATATTAAGAAAGTACCGATACCTGCAATGCCTGACTCATCAAAAGAAAACAAATTGTCCATATTTTCATCATGCCAAACCCGACCATTAGAAGATCCATATATTGGTGGGTTGAATAATCCAAGATCGATATTTGTCACATCTGTAAATATGTTTATAATATCTGTTCTTCCATTGGCATTCGCATCTGAGTCTATTTGGTCATCAGAACCCACATCTTTAGCAACGATTTGATAGGAATTGCTATATGATGAAGTGTCGAATTGAATGGTATAATTTCCGGAAGTAATATTCTGAAATTGATACTGACCGTTGGCATCTGTTGTGTCGGTTTGGATGGTATTATCCATTGTATCTAATAAGTGAACAAATACATTGTTAATACCAATTTCACCGGATTCAAAAAGGCCATTATTATTTATATCATACCAAACTTGACCGGAGGCTAAAAAAGTTTGTGGTACATCTCTAAGGCCTATGTCTATATGGTCTATGTTCCCACTCACTTGAATGGTGTCTGTTTTGCCGTTTGCGAAAGCATCAGAATCAATAGTATCATTTGTGCCTGTGTTTGGAATTACGGGAACTAAATTAGGAGGAAAGGAAGCGGTGTCGAAAATAACCACATACTTACCATATTCCACAGGGGTAAAAACGTAATTTCCATTTGTATCTGTGGTGTCTGTGTAAATAGTAAGCCCAAAACTATCAACAAGAGAAACAAGGATGTTTGCTAGATTTGTATCTCCGGTATTTTTGATATGATTATCATCCATGTCCTGCCATGCATTGCCGGAAATCGTTGCTGTCGGAGTGACTTCAAGCCCCAAGTCTATATCCGGGATATCACTTCCGGCTCCGGAAATAATTATTTCTGATGTTAGGCCTGTCGGGTCTGCATCAGAGTCCACGTCAAAGAAAAAGCCGGAGTTTTGAACAGCAGGCTTTCGCCATCCCATAGGCGCAGTATGCAACATAAATTGTACAAAATAACTGGAAGCACTAAGTCCGTTAAAAACATACTTTCCATCGATATCGGTGGTATCGGTTTGCACAATATTCATTCCGGCATCCATTAAGACGACCGTTACTCCTTGTACAAAAGGTTCGCCGGCATCCTTGATGTTGCTGGCATCAATATCCTGCCAAACTTGACCGGAAATCGTTGCACAATAGGCCGACGAGCTCATTAAAATACTTAAAATAATGAATTGAATCCCTAGTATTAGTTTCATTTTTTATGGTAATTCTTGTTTATTGAGGGCTTTTTGCTATTATATGTGCAATAATTATGCCTTTTTACTCAAGTCAAAACAATAATAATACATCCCCCTAACGGAAAGCTATTTCCCGTAAGGTTGGCTCAGGAGTTATATACAAAGTAAAAAAAAATGGAAATTGTGTGGTATTACACAACAATCAGAATGGTAAGAAAGCCCATGATGGCAAGCACTTTTTAAGCGATTATCGACGGGACTTATTCATATCTTAAAGCTTCGATAGGGTCTAGGTTAGCGGCTTTTTTGGCGGGATAGTAGCCGGATACTACGCCCACAATTAGGCAGAGCGCCACTCCCAATCCCAGCCAACCCCAAGGCATTAAAAAGGTACCCCCCATTTTGTAAGGTATTATATTTCCTACAAGGACACCCAATAGGATGCCTACAATACCACCAAGTTGGCCAATGATTAAGGCTTCCGCCAGAAAAATTTTTCGAATGTCGGACTTTAGGGCACCAAGCGCTTTATTGATGCCAATTTCTTTGGTTCGTTCGGTCACGGAGACCAACATAATGTTCATTAAGCCGATAGCGGCACCAAGTAAAGTGATGAGACCGATAGAAATAGTGGCGATGCGTAGCGTAGATGTATTTTCTTCCAGCATGGCAATCATGGCGTCTGCTTTACGAATCTCAAAATCGTCATCTTCTCCGATTCTGAGCCGTCTGACCTTTCGGAAAAGTCCTTGGGCTTCCGCAATGATGTGATCCATCTCTTGGACTTCATTGCCGCGGACGATTATATCATATCCGTTTCTGGGTTTGCCATAAACCATTTTTGCGACAGAAAGTGGTACCATCACTATGCGGTCACTTCCTCCGCCCATTCCTGAGCCTTTAGATTCTAATATACCGATGACTTTATATTTTAGGTCACCGACGGTAATGGATTTTCCAATGGCTTGGGATTCTTTTCCGTCAAATAAGTCATTCACAATGTCCTTGCCTAGGATGGCTTTGTGGCTACCATTTTCTATCTCCGTATTCGAAAAAATGCGGCCGGATGACAGGTCTTTTCCATTTACATAAAGATAGTTTTCATCAATTCCCATGACGTGAACATTAGGATTGGTTGATTTTTTTTTGTTTCTAGCCGTTGCCGAAAATGTGCCGTTCATAGACAAGGATACCCGTGCATTGGCATTGAATCTTTTTTTGAAAGAAGCGGCTTGTTGGTAGGAGATGACATCGCCGATTCTTCGTCCGTGTGGCCCATTTCCTTTTTCTATCTTTTGGGATATTTGAAACGAATTGGCGCCCAGCCCCGAAAAACTATCACTCAGTGCATAGGTAATCCCATCCAGAGCCGTCAAAATACCAACCAATGCCATAATCCCAATGGCGATAATAGAAATGGTGAGCATTGTTCGTAATAAGTTATTACGGACATTCCCATAAGCCATCTTGATAATATCAATTAAATCCATAATGCGTGTGTTGGCGTGATTTGACGAATCGGTTCCTTTTAAGATTTTTCGGTGGGCATTTTAACCGCTTAGCCTAGGCCCAAACAAATCACCTAATTTGGGATGTTTATTTGTAATTATTTTAGGCGCCCGCCGATTTCTGCCACTAAATGCCCTTTTTTTATCTAAAAAAAAGGGACTCCTAAGTAGTTCCTTTTAAATTTAACATAAAAGTCGGCAAAAAAAGCGATAAAATAGAATTTGTTAGATAAATTTGCCTTCTTCATAGACGAAAATTAATTTGTCTATCTAACTAATGATATTTGAAGTGAAGGACGGCTTACGCGAAAGGCCCATTCTTTTCAATAATTAAACACAAAATCAGCAATGAGTCAACCTTTTGTCATAAAAATCAATGAAAATCGCTCTTTTGATATCACTCCGGAGACGCTTGCGCAAATGGATATTGTGCGGCTCGATGAAAATCATTGGCAATTGCTGGAGCAAGGCATTTCGTATCATATTAGATTGGTTGCTTTTGATTATGCCAATCGGAAAATGCAATTGGCCGTTAACGGTGAAGTATTTGATGTAGCCATAGATGATCGCTATGCGCAGTTGATTGAGCGGATGGGATTGAGTAAGGAAGTGGTGATTGATGTAAAAGATATCAAAGCACCGATGCCGGGATTGGTGTTAAAAATTAATTTTAAGGCAGGCGACCACTTCCAAAAAGGTGATCCCTTACTCATTTTGGAGGCCATGAAGATGGAAAACGTCATTAAGGCTCCTGTTGATGGTACGATAGTCAAAGTGAATGTAAAAGAAGGGGAGTCCGTAGAGAAAGGGCAGGTTTTGATGGAGCTTTAAATGGCCCCGCTGAATGGTCTAATGGTCGGAATTTTCTCCTTCATGTGGGCATTTCTGAAGGATTTATCAGGGGGATGACCAAGAAAAAAAGCCTTGACAATCAAATGATTATCAAGGCTTTCGTAGTAGCGGGGGCTGGACTTGAACCAACGACCTTCGGGTTATGAGCCCGACGAGCTACCAACTGCTCCACCCCGCGATATAAACCCCTTGCTTTCTAAGGGACTGCAAAGATAAGAGCTTTTTTGTTTATATTCAAGTAAAAAGGTATTTTTTTGCTTACTATTTTGGGCGGGAAGGTTTTTTGCTTTAAAAAATGTCACTGTTTAGACTCTCGCTAGTTTTTGCCCCTGCCTACCGGTAAGGTAGGCGCAATTTTCGATGCGTAGATACAAGGCATGCCTTGTATCTACTTAGTTATCCGGCAATCCCGATGTGTTTTTTGGGGACGCAAACAAACCTTTTTCCGCAAGGAGAAATCAACGGATATATTCCTTTTATCTCAATAAAATCACATCTCCCTTGATGGCTTTCCTTTCGCCATCTACACAATCCAGTACCACCAAATATACATAAACATCAGCAGGCAGTTTCTTTCCCTTGTACTTGCCATCCCAGCCATGATTTCCTTTTTCTGTAAAGACCTTTTCGCCCCAGCGACTGAAAAGCGTGATTTGAATATCGCCAAAATCAGGGTTTAAGTTGGCTATTCTAAATAAATCATTCTGACCATCTCCATTGGGTGTAAACGCATTGGGAATTTCTATTTCTATATTACATAGTGTCTCGACACTAATCAAAACAGAGTCTATGGCATGGCAACCATTGTTGTCTATCGCATCGACATGATATAAGGTGGTTTCTGTTGGAGAGGCGATGGACGTTAGACATTCCGAGCAACTCAAATTTCCGGAAGGAGACCAATGGGCACTCTGGATATTTCCTGTAACTTCCAATACAATACTATCGCCAATCTGAATGAAACCTGAATTTGGTTGGGTGGAAATAGACGGACTCGGTAGGACTTCCAACAATAGGCAGTACGTACTATCGCATCCACCTTGACTCATGGTATCCACACAATAAACGCCGGATTCTGTCAAGCTCATGTCATTTAGCATATAGTTTTCGCCGGCACATATTTGTGCGGTGTCATTGACAACAATGCTGTCCAAAACATTGACTTGGACACATTTTATCTCATAACAACCGGTGGCGTGTTCAATCGTATCACAGTAAACCCCGGCCGCATGAACCGTTTGGCCAAATAAAACAATACTAGACCCCTCGCAGATGTCTAAGTTGGAAGTGGTCCGTAAGGTGTCTTCTATTATGGTTACTTGAACACCGATTGTATCTTCGCAGCCATCGTTAGTCATCCCTTTTACCGTCAGGTGAAGGCTTTCGGTGGGGGCTATTTGGACGGTAGAGCAGGCGGCATCTTGGCACATGCCCAGCGTGTTAGGCGTCCAAATATAGGTGTCCGCTCCGCTTACATGAAGTGTCACCGTATCTCCCAGGCAGATGGAGGTATCCGGGCTGATTGTTAAGTTAACTCCATCAAAAAATAGAACATTCACTTCATCTGTTGAGGTACACGTGCCGTTGGAGACGGTGAGATTAAAAGTGGTGTTGGTCGTTGTCAAAATGGTTGGGTCGGCTATGTTGGGATCTGTGATTTTTGGAAAACCGGGTGTCCAAGAGATGTCCAAGTTGGCTGCTACATTTGCATTTAAGTGAGCGGTCATTCCTTGACAAACGGATATGTCCGCACCGGCATCCGCAACGGGAGCGGGCAGGACATTGACGATGACAGAATCGATGTTTTGGCATCCTTTATCATTGGTGATAGTAACGATATAAAGCCCGGTATTCAAGGGGCTGACCATTTGAATTTGTTGCTCGGGGGCCGTGATGCCTTCTCCTTGCCACTGGTAAGAAAGCGCATCTGAAGCGACCAAGGTCGAGATATCCCCTTGGCAAATTTGCTCATCAGCGGACCAAATTCTCGGTTTAGGAAGGACGGTTATCTCGTATTCGTAAGAAACTAAGCAATCGGCATTGTCCTTTAAAATAAGCATATAGGTCACGGCATTAAAGGATTCATTGACTTGCGTAAAATGAGTTTCTGCGCAAGTCAAGCACTCGATGCCGGTATTATTTTCCCATTGGTAGCTGTGTCCTGCGAGTGCGGGGCGACCGATGGATAAGGTCTCTCCGGAGCAAATCGTATCTGTCTTGACGCTTGGATACACGATGGGTGTTTGTACCTTGCCCACAGTGGGTGCGCAAACACAATTTTCGGGACTTCCAATGACCATCATCAATTTACATATATCTGCCGGGTCAATAGCTTGCGCAAAAATATCTAAATAGGTCGCATCGCCTTGGTCTAAATATTTATCAAAACTAAAGGATTGCAGGAAAACATCACTTGCCGAAATCGTCCCGTCTCCATCTTCATCAAGATATAATTTAGCAATAATTGGTGAATAATTCAAAATGCCTAAATTTTGGACATTCATCGAAAGGTTGACTAATTGATCATTGCCGTCAATAGGTATTGCCACGAAGGAGGAGATGGAAAAAATAGGTTTTTCAATATCAATAGTGGCGACTTGTGCACCGGTTTGGACTTTGATGGTGCAATCTTGATTAGTACTGACGCACAGCGTATTAGCTAGAGAAGTGGCATAAAAAGGGATGCCTACTGTTTGACAATCTTGTCCTAAAAATCCGGTTACTTTAAAGGCTAAATTCGCGGTAGTGACACCTTGCGGCAAATTCCATTCCAATTCATTGCCATTGATGGTTGGTTGGCAATTGGGTAGGCTGCCGGAGCAGGAATTGGGGACGAAAGAGACGTTAGGTGGGAGTTGAGCAAATAGATGGTCTTGGCTGCCCGTTGTGTCAGAAAAACTTAAGTGGACCATGATGGAGAGACTGTCCTGACAACCGGGATTTCCATCTGTCCCAATAGTCATTGAGGTGGTGTAAGGGGTGGAAACATTTTCTACTTGTAGTGCTTCACCAATCTTTGCGACGGTATTAGTTGGCAGGTTGCATATTTTTTTGGCAGAAGCAGAGTAAATAATGAAGGAACCTGAGATGAAATCACAAGTTGTTAATGTCTTAAAACGGATTGTTACCGAATTTGCCGGGTCTGCCTGAACGCCAGGAAGCCCATGTGCTTGGAGTGTGTCCAAAGCATCGGTGACCGACCATTGGTATTGATCGTTACCTAGGTCGGCGGGGTCACTGACGGGGACAAAGTTGCCACTACCGCCGGGCCATTCCATTTCGCTGGTGCCCGTTTGTATCATTAGACCGGGAGGGAGTTGGGCTTTTACTTTTACGCCAAAAACAGCACCTAAGCCGGCATCAAAAACTTTTACATAAGACCAAGGCATCTCTTCGCAAAGTCCTGCAGAAAGGGCCATGCTATCCGGTATTAAGTCGATGACGCCCGGCGGTGAAGTAATTTTACATGTTTTTATTGAGGAGGCGCAAGGTTCTTCCAAGGGGTTGGTGTAAGGTGTGCAACTCCACCCATATTGCATGTGTACATCAACGGGGTCGCACTGATGATTAATTGCCGTTAAGGTAAGGTGCATTGTATCGCATTGGAGGATAGAGTCTAGTTGGAAAATGCCATTTTGTTCCATGATTTCTTGACCGGTAAATTGGTCGAATAGCCGGTAGTTGTCCATCGAATTGCCTACGGTGTAGGGGCGAATCCAGACATTGGGGGCATCTGTTATGACGACATGCGGACATTGAAAATCCAAAATATTACTTATCGAAATGCCCCAAGAAACACTATCGCTTAATGCTAACTTGTCACAGAGATCAAAATCTAAGTTTAATGACGGGTGTTTGCCGGTCAGTCTCATGCGAAAAGTACTGTCTATTTGTTCATGGTAATCACTATTTTGCGGAAGCAGTTCACTGGTGAGTTCGCCTAGAAAATTGGTACCACCGATAAATTGGCACCCGGAGTTTTTGTAATTTAAGCGTAAGCGAACATATACATTATCATCCCAAAACAATTCCGGAAGGTCACTTTCGTTGAAAATATAAAAACCGGTGACATCTTCATTGGGATAGGAAACCATAGCCGGCTCGATGGAGCTATAATGTATAACCGTAGAGTCCAAAATGTACTGACCGTTTAAGGTGGCAAACTCTATGTAGGCGTTGGTGAGTTCCAGACCTTCGATTTGGGGGATTTTGATTTGTGTTAGGTTGGCGGTTTTGCGATATTCGTTGGGAAAGAAATTGGGGAATACACCATAATAAAACGGTAGAGCAAGCCCTTCATCAGAAGTCCCGCCACCACAAATATCAACGGTGTTGGCAAATCCATCTTGCGCAAAGCAAGTGATATTGGCGACATCCAAGACGGCTTCTTTGCAATTACAAGCAAACAAATCTTCTTTCGCCGGGAAGGGCTCGTTGGCTAAGAAGATAGTAGGAGCCAGATTCAAACTAAAAAAACCAAAGGCGGAACCATTGTTAAAATTGTAATTGATGCGATAATCTGCTTCAAATAAAATAGAATCTCCCTTTTCATATAGATAATTGACCGGTACATTGCCGCCGGCAGATGCCAATGAAGACGGAGAAATATCGTAGTAGTACAGCAAGGTTTGACCCGATAGGGTAGCGGGCTCTCCGTCAGGAACTATGGGGCAGGTGTAGTAGGTATTTTCACTTTTGTCATAAATGCGGATGGCTTTCGCAAAATTTTGGAATCCGCTTACCGGGTTGAGCAGTTTTTTTATTTCTTGGGCCTTTAGATTGACTTGGACCCCAAAAGAAGAATCTACTCCTATCCTTAATTCCAGATAGCCGTTGGAAAAGGCTGTTGATGGCAAGTCCGTAATGATAATTGCTTGAACATCAGCGTGTAAGCTATCGCCTGCGACTGCTCGGTCACGCCGGATGTTGTTCAGGTCTAAGCTGCCGTTTAAATCCGGCTCATGGTTGTCATCGTTATCCGCCTGTCCCAATGTAGTCCGGTAAAAATCAAAAGTATAAGAAGCATAACCCGCTACCGTATCCACACATAAACCGGCGATATCCGCATCGAATGTGCTGGTTTTGTTGTTGCAATATTGGATGTTACAAGCAGATTGGCAAGCAGAATCGAGAAGTAAAGTCGTTTCTAAGGTGATATTGGCTCCGTTGGTTACTTTAACGCATCCCGCTTCACCTACACAGATAAATGAGCAGGAACTCCATAGACTATCTTTGGGTACCGTGATATGCGGGTAGCATACGGTATCCAACGCAAAGAAAACCGGTAAAGCGACAAAACCCGCTGAATCCACTATCGGTGTGGGATACTCTAAGGTGATGTGTGTGATGTCTCCGGAAGAGTCGATATCTATAGTGGCGGCCGGAGTGCCATTAAAGCTCCAGTCTATCGGCTCTTGGATAGTCATTCCGCAAGGTAAATCAATGGCTAAGTTCAAGATGCCCGATAAACTGTCCAAAAAAGGACTGGCTACATGAAATTTAATGGTTTGGTACTGGCCATCTTGAAGGGGGGCGGCTTCTATCGATGAGAGTAATAAATTGGTGGGTTGTACGTCATGTTTGGGAATGACATGGTAGGTGTCGTCAGGAATGGTGCAGTCTTTATAGTAGGAGCCGGAATATGCCCAGTATAGACCTTCTTGGAGACAAAGACCATCCTTACAAACATTCATGTCCCATAGGATGGTTACTGTCTCTCCGGCTTCAATACTTGGCACGGTGAAAGACATGGTGGTGTAGCAATTCTCAAAAGGAGTGCAGTAAGGCTCTATTTTGGACGCAAAAACAGTCGAAATAGACAGCGTATCTCCGTTTTTAATCATGCGAGCATCTCGTTCTAAGAAATATTCACCAAATTTTAGGGGCTCAAATTCTATCAAAATATTGCCGGCATCATTATAAGGGCTATGGTTGGTGATGGATAGACTTTGAGTGATAGGATCCGTACTACAATAACAAGTCGGTTGTATGACCGTAGAGTCAAAAGTAAGAATGTCGCCCAATTCCGTATTCAAATCAATATAAACAACGGCATTAAAATCGAAAGTCCCACAATTTTGATTATCGCATCCCCAGTCAAGGTGAAGGTCGGACAGTGCGGCAATTTGCTCTTGCCCGCATACCAGAATGGTGATTTGTTCCGTGATGATTAGCTCTTCTCCCTGCTCCAATAAATCATCCCCGTCTCCAATATTTTGGAAATCTGCTCCGTCGAAAGACAATTTTAGTTCGTCGTTAGAAGTGGAAATGTCCGTTCCGGAAGTGGCCGAAATCGCTAAGCCATTATCATGTGTATCCGTGAAAACAAAATGATGTACCGGGCCGGGGCGTGTATTCCTTACGGAAAAAGTCCTGGTTATGGTTTGGCCTTTTATCCCATGTAGGATGGGGTCATCTACTTGCGTAAAAACAAGTAAGGATGTTTCCATATCAAATTCTCCGGAGGAGACATTGTGCAACTGACCACCCGTATAGTCTAAATCCAAATTATAGGAAAAGAGTTGTCCGGCATCGACACATGCGGATACCGCACAAGGCGCATGAGCCGAAAAAGAGAGCACCACGGAGTTGCCGGCAGGTAAATTTGCCAAATTAAAGACGGGCTGGTTTAGATCAGAAATATTACCTTCAGTCGCCCCTCCTATCGTCCCGGCCACATAAGCAATTTCGCAGGGGAAATCTAGGTGGACTGTGATGTTTTCGAGTGTACTGCTCGTGTTATTGGCAATGTTTACTTGAAAGTCCGCTTCATTGCAAGTGAAAAAGTCATCAGGATTTGTAAATGTAATGGATTGGGCAAAAACAGAAGATGTGAATAAGACAAAAGCCAAAACATATAACAAGTGGATGTGTTTCATATCGGTTGCTTTATCAAAAATACATTATAGGTGGAGATAATATTTCAAGGTGTAAAGATATAATTTTTTTTGCAACCGTTGAGTCTGTGGTAAAAGTCGATGGTTTTCTTCTTTGCCAAGTTTTGTTTCGTTCCCTGTTCTTTTTTTTTATTTGTTTAACCTGCCCGACACTGGTGGGGCGTGCAAGCGTTAAATTGTTGAATCGAATTAATTGATAATCAGTTAGTTATAGAAATCGGCCCGCTTGCTAGGGCAAGTTGAACAGCACTCCCCCAAAACCAAATAATATCCTACTAAACGAGAGCAAATCTTCCAAGAAGAACCTATTACATTGGGTGTAAATTGGGAATGATTATTCAGTTTGTCGCCGGTAATTCAGCTTTAAATCCCTTTGGATTCCCGTTTTTTACCGACCTTTGTCAATGATGAATGCGCCGTGTAAAAAAAAAGACAGAAGAGATGAAAATAATCTGCATAGGTCGAAATTATATTGACCACGCCAAGGAGTTGAATAATCCCGTTCCAAAAGAACCACTTATTTTTTTAAAACCGGATAGCGCCCAGTTATTGCCGGGTAAACCATTTTTTTATCCCAATTTCTCGAAAGAGATTCACTATGAAGGGGAGCTGGTTTTGAAGATTTCTCGCAATGGACGACATATTGAGCCACAATTTGCACACAAATACTATGACAAAATCACCGTAGGTATTGATTTTACCGCAAGGGATCTACAACAGAAATTCAAAGAAAAAGGATGGCCATGGGAATTGGCGAAGGGATTTGATGGGTCGGCAGCCATCGGGCGATTTATCCCAATACCGCCAAGTCCTATTGTTTATTCCTTGCGGAAAAATGGCGAACAGGTGCAATGGGGCAACACAAAAGATATGATTTTTTCTTTTGATCAGATTATCTCTTATGTTTCCCGGTTTTTTACATTAAAAATGGGGGATTTGGTCTTTACCGGAACACCTTCGGGAGTGGGACCCATTCAGATAGGAGATTCGTTTGAAGGCTTTGTGGGGGAAGAGCAGGTGTTAGATGTGAAAATTTTGTAGTGGATGACACCGAGAAGTATTGTGAACTTTTTTTCTAGTCTTAAATAAGGTAATTGCTAGGTGCTTTGTCTCTGGATGATTAGCACTTTGACGTGATAAGAATCA
>JANTGI010000008.1 GCA_024762995.1 Saprospiraceae bacterium
GGTAATGTAACCATGTTTTTGAGCTACGGAAAAGGAAAGATTATGACATTGAAAAACTTGGACGGGGAGTTAAGTTATGGGCGGTTGGTGTTGCCCAAGTGTCATGATGTCACTTTGCAGTCCAAATATTCAAAAGTAAAAATATCGAAGGGTGGGGACTTGGCTTTAGATTCCAAATATGATACTTATCAACTTGGCGATATTCGCGAAATGCAGGTCGTCGGAAGATATAGTGACTATTCAATCAACCAAATTGACAACATTCAATTTGATGGCAAATACTCCGATATTAAGATTTTTTTATTGGTCAATAATGGCAGCTTTGATTCCAAATACGGCAACATCATTATCACCAATATTGAAGATGGTTTTGGGCTCATTGAGTTAGAAGGAAAATACACTGACTTTAAAATTGGAACGGAAATGGCCAAATCTTTTTGTGTTGAAGCCGAATCCGAATATGGAGACATTTCTGTACCTCCTCAATTAAAAGTCACGGAAAAAGTCAAAGAAGGCAATTCTCAAGCCGTTTCGGCCTTTCTTACCAGTCGTACTTGTAGCAGTCGGATATTTAGTGTGATAAAATATGGTCAGCTAAGGATTATTCATTGATTTGGAATGCAATTTGCATATAAAAGATTACTGATTCGATTTTGTGAGCGGAACCATCGTTTATTTGTATAAACGATGGTTTGCTTTTTGGTCTATGTGGGAACCGGCGATGGAAGCTTTGCTTTAACAAAACTTTAAAAAATGGTGCGTCAAAATTCTTTATCTTTGCTCCGGATTTCTATTCTCTAACGAAAAGGTAATTATTTGGGCCGCCCGCCGGCGCGTTTTGGTAGTTACTCCTAATGTTTTATTAATGTCAACTTTACCGCAATCTCTTCATAAGTGGTCTTTTGTACTGCTCCTTGCTATTATTTCTGTATCTGCTTTTGCTGCAAAGCCTTATGTGCTGGACGTAAAATATGTAGATTGCCTTCCGCCAAAACTAATGCTTTATGAGTTTGATGGCATTACCTTTTCTATTCTTCAGGTAAAAAAACCGGGCGAAGACTCTACTTTTGCTTTCAGTATTGATACAAAGACACCCAAAATGTACTTTGTAGGTCAGCAGCCTAATGTCCTAAAGCCGGTTATCTTTGGGCTGGATAAAAAATTGTTTCTGCGGCCAAGATGTAGAAAAATACCTAATGCCACTTTTGCCGAAGGCACCTACAATAGGGAAGTAGAAAGATTGCTGCAAGAAGCTGCTATGTTTCCTAGTAAGGAACAAGGAGTGAGAAACCGACTCGGTAAAGGGGCTGACTTAGAATCCCTAAAAAAGGCTATGAAGCCGTTAGACAAAGAGAAACTTGATTGGGCAAAGAAGAAAAGGGCTATCCACCCATTTTTGGGCAAGATGGCTGATTTGCACATCTATCTAAGCTTCGCCAATGATGAATCTAACTATAGCTCAGAACTAGAATATTTTGCCAGAGAGTTTTTTCATTATGTTGATTGGAAAGATCCGGCGTATCAGGATATACCAATGGTCTTCGATTTGTTTAAGACCTACGCAAGCACCCTAAATCGGTACCGACAAGAAAATGCCTTGCAGCAGGTATATATCGAAGAAATGTTAGAAAAAATTCCGGCAGATTCGAAGACTTACCGATATGCACTTGGTGGCGTTACAATGGCTTATCGTGGGGTCAATGCGGAGTTGTTTACGTATTTTGGTAAGCAATACATCAAAAAATATAAAACCGCTAAGCCCAATGCTTCTATCATCAACTTAGAGCGAATGGTGAATGCGGAGCATCATCTGGATGTCGGTCAAGTGGCTCCTGATTTTACGCTTGAAGACACTAATGGTCAACCCTTTAGTATGTCCAGCTTGCGCGGAAAAGTGCTCTTGATTGACTTTTGGGCCAGTTGGTGTGGCCCTTGTCGCCGGGAAAATCCTAACGTGAAGCGACTATATGCCAAATACCACAGCAAAGGCTTTGATGTCCTCGGAGTGAGCCTAGACCGTAAAAAAGCCAGTTGGCTTGCTGCTATCCAAAAAGATGGCTTGCCTTGGCATCACATCAGCGACCTAAAAGGCTGGCAGTGTGCTGCGTCCCGGTTGTACAAGGTGCGCTCTATTCCATCCACCTTTCTTTTGGATAAAGACGGAAAAATTATAGCCAAAGGCATGCGCGGCCCTGCCTTGGAGCAGAAATTAAAGCAAATATTCGGCGAATAATGACGACCAAGTATTTAGGTTGGTTGACCATCTTTTTTTTGATTAGTTGTCACAATCAACCTTCCAAGCCTCCAGTCAAGACATTGGTCAAGCCTCCTAAGGTGGTTAAGAAAAAAGTCTATCCGACCATACCGGGCTTTACCAATATCCAAAAAATAGCACCGACCATCGCCTTAGATATTCGATATGCCACCAAAGATAATTTTACCGGTGAGCAGATTTATCCGTGCCCGGCGTGTTATTTACGTCCGGAAGTCGCTGCCGCACTAGCTTCCGCAAACACTAAATTGCGCAAAAAAGGATATGGCATCAAAGTCTTTGATTGCTACCGGCCTCGTCCCGCCCAACAACGCCTGTGGGATAAAGTACCCAATCCCAACTATGTCACCCCACCGTCCAAGGGGTCTATGCACAATCGGGGGATGGCGGTTGATTTGACTATTTTTGATGTCAAGAAGATGAGAGAATTATACATGGGTTCGCCCTATGATTTTTTTGGGATGAAGGCGCATACGGATTATCCTTCGCTTTCGCAAAAAGTCATCCGGCACCGAAAAATACTCACGGATGCCATGACGGAAGCCGGTTTTAAAGGGATTCGCACTGAATGGTGGCATTTTTACTATGTAGGACCCTTACAAGCCTTGAGCGATGTGGAGTGGGAATGTAAGTAGAGACCACAAGGCTTTTCAAGTGTCTATACGTGAAAAAATGCCTATTTTTCTTCTCATACAGCCGCAAAAAAAGGTTGCTCATCAAAAAAAAACAATCGCTACTCAACAAATATTTTCTGCGTGTTCAATACATCCTTGTTTTTTACTTCCAGATAATAAAGCCCTTTGGGCAAGCCCGTTAAATCCAATGGGTGTCTGCCATTCGAGACTTGCTTTTCCGAAATAACTAACTGCCCCGTTTGATTATAGACTGCAAGGTCAAACAAGCCGGTATATTGTTGATTGATAAACACCGTAAAAATTCCCTTATTGGGATTCGGATATACTTCCACCCCTTGATAGCCATCAACAGAAAAACTAACCGCTACGATATGGTGATGTGTTTTTACTCCATCAAAATCTTTTTGAACTAAGCGATAATAATTAATACCGGCTCCGGGGTTATTATCCAAAAATGCGTAACTTTTCGGGGTAGATGATTGGCCCGCTCCCTTCACATGACCTATCGGTCTAAAGTGAACACCATCCATAGATCGTTGAATGATAAATTCTTCATTATTGATTTCTGATGAAGTTGTCCAATTCAAGGCAATTGCATGGTGGCTTATCTTTTTTCCTGAAAAGGAAATCAACGAAACCGGTAAAGGAGCCGAAGCCAAAGGCGAAGACCACATACCGCGCCCATAGGTGGCGACCCTAATCAAATTATTACTAGGATTAACATCGTCATAATAAATTTCTAGCTCTCGAGAATCCACATTAACGGGAAGGTTGGTTGAGAAACTGGTCCAGTTATTTGTTCCCGGTTCTAAATAATAAATACCCGCCGGAGTGCCTGCATAAATACCTTCGTTAGTGGTCTTATCATAGGCCAAACAAAATGGCTTAAGAGCAGGAAAATTGTGCGTATAATCTGTCCAAGTCCCCCCTTTATTCGTTGATTTATACACGTGAGTCCCAAGGGTAATATAGACGGTGTTTAGTGCTGTTGGGTGGGCGACAATATCATTGACAGATTGATTATTGAGTGGTAAACTGACTTCTACCCATGTTGGGCTGGATGCCGTAATATCATCTGTACGGTACAAATGGTCATTCGTCGTAGAATAATAGCAAATTTTCCCATCTACCGGTGACACCTCCACATCCAGACCGTCATCTAAAGTAGAAGTTACTCCCGTCCAGGAGACATCTCCGGTACTAGCTGCCTTTGCGTTGGTGGTTCGCCAAAGTTTAGTGTTCCTTCCGGACAAAATCATATTTGGATCGGTTGGATTGATTTTATATGGAGTAACCCATGGGCCATCTTCCAAGCTTGATGCAATACTACTAAACCAGCCACCATTGACACTTCTTCGTATATCCCCATAGTAAAGTGCCATATATTTGTAACTGTCATTAGTAGGATCAATAGCACACTCCATCCCATCCCCGCCGACAACGGTGGACCAACTATTGCCATCACGCAGACCGGTACCATTATCTTGAAACCCGGCTAGGGTCAAGTCGGCTGTATTTCGACTTTGGCCGATTTTATACAGTTGGGCGATAGAAAGACCACTGGAAATTTCTGTTTCTGAATCCCAGCCATCCGATGAATAATACAAACCGCCATCATTACCGGCATAACAATATCCATTCGGTCCAAAAGCTAAGTGATGTTGATCCGCATGAACATCAGAAGTCCAAGACGTTTTTTTTGTCCAACTAGCACCATTATTTGTGGATTTCCAGATATTGACACCACCGACATAAATGGTCCCGGCAGTGGTCGGATCAGCCACAATCGTTAAATCATACCACCCTTGTCCACTTGTGGCATCGCTTCCTGTGCCGTCATAATATCCGAGAAGATTAGGACTTCCCGACTGCTTGCTAAAACTAGCCCCATTATCCGTTGAGCGGTATAATCCTTCAAAAGGCCTACCGTCAGCACGAACCACATAAACATCGTTGGGCGCTGCCGCAGAAACCGCAATAAATGCCCGATGCGTTCCGGATGATGTCAGATTCGGAAAACCGGAAGTAATCTGACTCCAATTCTGCCCATTATCTGTTGACCTGTAAAACTTACCGTATCTCGTACTTGCGTAAACAATCTGGGAGTTACCCGGCTTGAAAGCCAAGCTAAGAACCGCATCCGATGGGCTCGGATTGGACACCGTTGACCAACTAGCCCCTCCATTACTTGTACGATAAATACTCTTGAAATAACCAGCGGCGATCATCACATCACCATTATTGGGGTCTTGTATCAGGTCATTAATGTATTCGTAGCTAAGAATACCTGAATTAATTGCGGTAAAAGTATTCCCTCCATCCGTCGATTTCATCACGCCTTTACCGGCAGAATCATTACCATCCCTATCTCCGGTACCGATATAGATGGTATTGGCATCATCTTTATCCACTACAATCGCCGAAACACCCAAGGAAGGAAGGTTGTCGGTATTGGAAGCCCAATTAGAACCGCCATCCGTTGATTTCCATAATCCGGCTGCAGGTGTACCCACATAAATCGTATTGGAATTACTAGGCCCAAAGGCAATCTCATTAATACGCCCTAGTCCGTTAGGTTGAGAAGGCAAATTAGTGGGCAATGTAATCGGACCTTCCTCCACCCAATTAGAACTCACACTTCTTGATGCGGGTTCTCTCTTAAAATCATAATACGCTTTTTCTACTTCAGATGCGGTCATGATTGTTCCATCTGCTTTGACCTGTAACCTAGCTCGCGATTCCCAACGGTGATACTGCTTGTACTTTCCCGGATGTTTGGACTCATAAAGCTTAAAAGCCCTTTGAATATCTTTTAACTTCGCTCGGGGCGACTTAATCAAATCGGCATAAATAGGCGTTTGCTCCGCCATCTCATCCGTAAACGGGACATTTTGCGCGTAAGCAGTAGAGAAGATGCCTAAGGCAAAGATTAAGAGTAGAACATTTTTCATAAAGCTGACTTTTTACCAAAGAACCTTGGGGTAAGGCTATCCGATTGGATAGAAAAAGGGAATCAATTGCTCCCGACAAACTCCTTACTAACAATCCGAAAGTAATTTAGTTTTTGATAAAAAAATAGTGTAACCGTTTTGATGCCCCTGTTGCTACCCAAATTTTTCATCCGTAGTACAAGCCATGTCTTTGTATCCTATTCTATACTTTCGCAATAAAACACTAACTTTGTACAAAAATCCGGTTTATGAAAAATTTACTCATTGCACTACTCGTATTTATTTCCTTTTTTGCGCAAGCTCAATCTAACTACTACGTCGCCAAAAATGGTAATGACACCAACGATGGCTCCGCCGCTACACCATGGTTGACCATCCAACATGGCGTCAACCAACTCTCCCAGGGTGACGTCTTAAATATCAAAGCTGGAACGTACTTCGAGAAAGTGGATATTGACGTAAGTGGAACAGCCACCAATATAATTACTATCAAAAACTACCAAAATGACAATGTCATCATCAGCGGGGCACAATCTACCAATAATCTTTCCATCATTTGGACAGACAACGCCTATTTGCGAATCGAAGGTCTTCATGTCAGCGATAGCCAAAAAAATTATGCCCAAGGCATTGCCTTACAAGAAACTGCCCATCACATCGAAGTTGTCAACAACAAAGTCTCCAAAATTAATTTTTCATCCGATCCCAACGCCACCGTCACAAGTAATACCAATGCAGTGCCTGTAAGTGCCTTAGGAGATGCCCCCGACACCGGCAATGGCGTACCCGACTCCGTTCATCATATCTCCTTTATCGGCAACGAAGTCTTTGATAATCGAACCGGTTATAGCGAAAATCTCACTATTGGCGGCAATGTGTCTCATTTCCTGATGGAAAACAACATCGTCCATGACAATACGAACATTGCCATCGATGTCACCGGAAATTATGGCGAAAGCCCCGTCGCCGCTTATGACCATGCTCGATACGGTACCATCAAAAATAACACGCTTTACAACAATACGTCTCCATACAGCCCGGCGGCAGGAATTTATATTGATGGCGGACAAAACATCGTCGTCGAAAACAATCTAAGTCATCACAATGGCTATGGCGGAGAGATTGGCTGCGAAGAAAATGGGGCAACCACTAATGTCATTTTTAGAAACAATGTTTTTCACCACAACACCAACGCAGGGATGCACTTTGGCGGGTATGACAGCAATACCACCGGGCATGTAACCCATTCCCAAATTTACAACAACACTTTCTACCAAAATGACAGCCAACACGAGGGCTTTGGCGAACTCATACTCACCCAATCGTCTGACTGTAAAATTTTCAATAATATATTCTACATCAACAATCAAAACGTATTTCTTTATGCCTATCGGACACAGACCAATCTTGATATGAATTACAACTTGGTTTATTCCGTTGCCGGCAATGCATCCACCATCGAAACCACCACTGACGGGGATAATAACGGGGGCAATGCTTATGAAGGTCTGGCGGCCTTTTATTCGGCAACCGGCTATGGTGCGAATAGCCTATTTGGCGATCCATTATTTACGGATGCGACTCAGGCTGATTTTCACATTCCGTCTAATTCTCCGGCAACGAATGCCGGCGACCCGTCCCATAATCCGGATGCTTCGGAAGTTGATTTAGATGGAGCCGCCCGAGCCGTAGAAAGAGTGGATATAGGCGTAGATGAGTATCCCATACCCTTGCCGGTGGAATATTTATCCCTATTTTCCGGACGCACTAAATCGGATGGCATTTTATTGACTTGGACAACTTCTAGGGAAATTAATGCGGAAAAATTTATTATTCAGCGGCTTACGCCAAATGACCAATGGCAAGATGTTGCGGAGATTTTTGCCGGTCAATACCGCTATCAATTCTTGGACTCACAGCCGTTGACAGGAGTCAATATTTATCGCTTAAAGCAGGTGGATTTGGACCAGCGTTCTAGTCTTTCCGAAATGGTAAGCATCCTTTGGGAAGAGCCAATAGCCATCTCTTTGTATCCCAATCCGACTGCAGGAACGGTTACATTTTCGGACAACTTGACGCATACGGTGATGGTCAAAAACATCCTTGGGCAGACCGTACTCCTTGCGAGAAATGCGCACCAAATACAAATTCCTGCAAAGGGCATTTACTCCATTCTTCTTATGGATTATACAGGAAAAATCTTATCTTCTCACCGTTTGATTGTGGAGTAACCCAACCCGGTCATCATTTTCATTCTCGCTAAAGTAAGGGAGTATGAACGGAATTTAGGATAAAAATCTAGCAGACGAGCAAAAAACCTTTCTTTTTCAAAATTAATTCACATGGAGCCTTGCCGAGATACTCGCCATCGGCTTCTACGAGAATTTCTTCTTCGCCTGTGGGTTCAATCAAAATTCTTTCGGTCTCCAAGCACGTGATTTTACCATGCCGGGCTACTTTTCCATTATAAAAATAGGGAGTAGATAGTAATACACGAATCGGGTGCATTTTTTTAGACACCGTCACTGCAAAACCATCTCCAAAAGGATTGGCATGTGGCACAAAGCACATCCCCCCGCCCGAGTATCGACAAATCCCGATATTGGCGGTATAATAAGCCCCTTCCATTTGACCACCGGGCCATGAAATTCGTCCCTTGGGTGGCCGATACCGAAACAAAAATTTTAAGATGAGTATCAAATACTGCACGGATGAACGAATCGGTTTTTTCCGCAAGGTTACAGCACGTACAATGTATCCATCATAAAAAAGACCTGCTACATTGATAAAATATCTTGTCTCTTTTTGATGGTCACCGACGTAAGAAAGGAATCCAAGATTATGGCTTTTGGTTTGGAATCGCTCCAGCATTTGTAACCATGCGTCTCCCCACTTAGGTATTTTATGCTGCCGGACAAAATCATTGCCTGTGCCGACGGGCAACAAAAAAGTCGTAGGCGGCGTCGATAAGCCGGCTTGCATTAAGCCGTTAATCATTTCATGGTAGGTGCCGTCTCCACCGATGGAAAGGTAGCATTTATAATTTTTTGCGGCTGCTTCTCTTGCGATTCGGATTCCATCGCCTTTACAGGTGGTTTCCACAAAATCAAACAACCATCCTTTGGATTGCAAGCTGCTCTGAACTTCCGGCCATAGCTTTTTGGCCTTTCCGTTGCCGGCAGCGGGATTAACTACAAAAAACAACCGATTATTCATCCGACAAGGCATTAAGGATCTGACTGGCCGGAATATCCATCATACATCGAAAATGCCCTTTGGGACACTCCTGATACCCGATTTTGGAGCAAGGACGACATTTTAGTTGCTTGATTTCAATGATTTGGTGCTTGTCGGAAGCGGGGTAGGGCGTCATCCCAAATTCCGGAACCGTATTGCCCCATACTGACACGGTGGGGGTGCCCAAAGCCGCAGCGATGTGCATCATTCCCGTATCCGGAGTCAAGAGTTTTTGAGCATAGGAAATAATGGATGCAGATTCAAATAAAGTCGTGCTTCCGCAAAAATTGACCATATTATTGTGATTGGTTTTGGCCAGGATATGCTCCCCGTCTTCTTTCTCTTTCGGGCCGCCGAGTAATGCGACCGGGCCGGGCCACTGTTGGGCGATGGCGATTAGCTTTTTTAGCGGAATACGCTTGGTTTGATGAGCGGCTCCCACCGCAATCGCTAAGAGAGAAGGAGCACTTGCGTCAAAATTCGGGAAATACTTACGCATATTATCTTCCGTCATCCCCTTACCTTGCGGAATAAAAAAGTCCAAACCCAAACCATCATTCTGTATTCCGAAAGGAACAAGAGGCGCTAAATAGCGATCAACAATATGTATGTCGGGTAACTGATTGATTTTTAGTCGGGTCAACAACCACTTCTCCCTATTCAATTTGTCAAAACTTACCGCCGGGCGTTTGAGCCCTAATTTCACCAAAAATGACCGAATATTACGGTGTAAATCAATGACTAAGTCGTATTTTTCTGCTTTTAGTAACGGAGTAATCTCCGATAATTTTTTCCGAAAGGAGAAAACCTTGCTTACTCGTGGATTGGCTTCAACTATATCTGCAAACGCAGCCTTAGTCAAAAAATGGACTTCTGCCCCCCACTGTTGATGCACCGCACGAATGACCGGGCTTGTCAACACAATATCGCCAATCGAGCTAAAACGAATAATCAAAACTTTCTTTGGTGGTGTCATTTTCGCAGTTCTAGGCTACAAACATACGAAAATTTAAGTTTCTCTATGGCTCTCCAATGCTAGATTTGTGAAAAGCAGGAACCATTTCCCTTGTGGTAACGCCACTACAAGAGCATACTCCTTGACCCCATTTTTCAATGGTTTGAAAAATCATAAATTTTGAGTTGGTAAATTATAACTTGCATTCAATTAGAAAACGTCCGTCGTTATTGAAGTTTTTATAATCCTTTGACTGGCCTTTAACCAATGCCAAAAAGCCAAGAAAGCATGATACCGTTACTCCATTACACCGTTACACCGTTGTACCGTTACACCGCAACTTAAATTACTTATAATTCACTCTTACGAACCAACTGGAGCTCTTCCGAATTATTGCGAAAGATTACTTCTGTCCGCCGGTTGTATTGATGCTCTTCTTCGGAGCAATCGACTCCGTTTTTACACCTATTGCGTATATTTACTTCTCCTCGTCCGACCGGTTTGATACGATTAGCGGCGATGCCTTGCTTCACCAGAAATGCTTTGGCGGCACGAGCCCGATGGCGGGCCAGTCGCTCGTTGTATTTTTTGGAGCCTCGGCTGTCGGTGTAAGCCACCAGTAAAATATTTATTTCGGGATGTTGCTTTAGTATTTGCGCAAGCCGCAAAAGCTCTTCGGCGGAACTCTCCTTAATTCTTGAATCATTAAAGTCATAGTAAATATTTTCTAATACAATAGTTTGCTTCACCAAACCATTCTCTATCGGGAGTAAAAAAACATCTGCGGACTGCCCGATGGTCAATCGAGTGTCAAAAGTCATATATCCGGATTTGGACGCCATCAACTCATAGCTTTGACTGTTTTCCGGAAGGCAAAATGAAAATTGTCCGTTTTTATCCGTTACCGTAGTAATGGTTAAGCTGCTATCAATATCCGGAATAACGACCACATTCACTTTTTCCAAAGGCTGAGTATGGTCCATTTTGGACACAAAACCATGTTGTTTCAGGCACGGTGCTTTTTTCTTTTCCACCCAAATAGTTTGATTAAAATCACTACTATCTGTCAACGTCAATTGAAAAGGCTCATAAGGCTCTTTCGAGAAAACAATCTCGTACTTCTCGTGAGGAGTAAGCTCAAAGGTCACCAATCCTTTCGAGTTGGTCTTTGCAGAAAAAAGAGTATCATTCCCTTTTAAAATAGAAATATCCGCTCCTTGAACCGGCTGATCCGTACTCAAATGAAGGCTTAAAGGCGTATTTTCTAAGACCTTCAATAAAAGTTGTTTTTTGGGGGAAGGCGTGGGAGCTAAGATGTGATATTCGTATATGTCGTCAGTGCCGGCACGGTTGGATGAAAAGAAACCAAACGTCCTTGAAGTATCCAGAATGAGTCCAAAGTCGTCACTAGCGGAATTAATGGGTGCCGGTAACCTTCTCAATGGCTTGACACAATGATTCCGGTGGAGTCGGCAGAGATAAATATCCAACCCTTTTGGTTGTCCGTCAACGGGTCGGTTTGAAGCAAAAAACAACAGACTGTCTTGAAAGATATAGGGAAAGAGTTCATTTTTTGATGTATTGATTGATGGGCCCAAATTAACCGGAGTGCCCCATTTCTCCCCTTCCTTTTGACTATACCAAATGTCAAAACCACCGTAGCCACCGGGGCGGTCAGAAGCAAAATACATGATGGTGGCATCCTGTGTCAGTGTCGGATGCACATGGCAATAATCCTTGCTGTGAAAAGATAATTTTTTCTCCGTTGCACCTTCTTCTGTAAGTGTGACTTCATAGATGTCCAATCGGTTTAGCCCTAAAGAGTCCGAAATGGGTTTGCCGCTTTCCAAGTCACTACGCGTAATAAAAACCGTCCGACCTTGATTCGTCACAGCCAAAGGTCCTTCGTGATATTCCGTATTGAGTGTTTTGAAAAATTGGGGCGTTCCAAGGTGGCCTTCCTTATCCATTATAGAATAAGCAATGTCAAAATACCTCTTCTTTTTTTTCTTCTTGGAAGTCACAAATAACAATCCATCCCTGTAGAAGACCGGAGAAAATTCTAAGTAATCCGAATTTAAGGTAGTAATAGATGTAGAAATCTTTGATGAGTCCGGGAAAAGCTCTTGAGCAGGACTAATTTGACTCAAAAAACTCAATCCGACTATCATCACCAATTTTTGGGGTTTAGGTAATGTCATGTTTGTAGTTAAGTATGTTTCCCCCAAAGATAATCTAATTCTTGGTTTTAAACAATAGAATAACGGTTAATTTAGTGTAAATGGATGGTCGTGGCTAAGACACGATGTATAACAATTTAATTACAAGGAAAAGATAAGGTCGTAAACTCTAGGTATATCTATACACCGTAAGCTTTCTTTTTCAACTCTTTCAAGAAAGGAGAAGCGAAGATAAAAGACTGCAAGAGTTCGTTGTCGGAGTGGATAATCTCGTTATTATGTCCTTGCCAAGCCACTCGGCCTTGATGCAGCAAGGCGATGTTTTCTCCGATACCCATTACGGAGTTCATATCATGGGTATTGATGATGGTCGTGGTATTATTGAGGCGGGTGATATTCAGTAATAATTCATCAATAACTAAAGATGTCTTAGGGTCCAATCCCGAATTCGGCTCGTCACAAAACAAATATTCCGGATCTAAAACAATGGCTCTGGCAATCCCCACCCTTTTTTGCATTCCGCCACTTATTTCCGAAGGATACTTGTCATTAATTCCTTCTAGTCCTACAACTTCGAGACAGTAATTGACCCTTTTTAGCTTTTCGCCCGGAGTCATTTTCTTAAACATGTCCATTGGAAAGCGAATATTCTCTTCAACTGTCATCGAATCAAACAAAGCCGATCCCTGAAACAACATCCCAATATTCATCCGAATTTCACGCAAGGATTTTTTATCTAATTGCGTAAAATTAATGTCATCGTACCAAACCGTACCCGATGTCGGAGCAATCAACCCTACCAAGATTTTTAGTAGGACTGTTTTGCCGGCTCCGCTCCGTCCAATGATCAAATTCGTCTTCCCTTTTTCAAAGGTTAGGGATATCCCCTTGAGTACTTCTGTATCTCCAAAAGTTTTGTGTATATCTTCTGTCCTGACCATCTCAATCGCTTGTTAAAAGTACCACTAGCAGATAATCCGCTAACAAAATCAAAATATTACTATATACGACCGCTTGAGTACTGGCTTTTCCTAGATTAACACTACCGCTTTTGACATAATACCCTTGGTAGCAACTTACAGTCGTCATAATAAAGGCAAACACATAAGATTTAATAAACATCATTCGGACATTGTACGGATTATAAAATGTCAACAACCCGCGTACATAATCCGTATGGCTTAATTCTCCGGGCAATACCGTGGCCGCATATCCACCCAAAATCGCCAAAATCGCTGACACGGCCACCAACATAGGTATCACCACCAATGCCGCGACCGTCCTAGGCAACACCAAATAAGCTGCTGTATTCAAACCCATGATTTCCATTGCGTCGATGTGTTCTTTCTGACGCATACCACCGATTTCGGAAGTCATATTGGAGCCTACTTTTCCCGCAAGGACCAAGTTTGTAAAAGTAGGAGAAAGCTCAATAATCGCCAGATCCCGCACGATATATCCAATATAATACATCGGTATCAACTGCCCATCCAACTGATAGATAAATTGTAAGCCCGACACCGCACCAATAAATATGGAAATCAACGCCACAATAACCAAAGAGCCTATTCCGATATCATACATTTGACGCACAGTCTCCTTCCAATACATCCTGTAATTTTCAGGAACGGAAAAGGCCTGCCAAAGCATCATCAAATATCGTCCGAAGTGATATGGTAATCTCCAGAGCATAAATTTTTCGTTTTTGTAACCATGTTGAAGGGCGTCCTAGGTCAGAAAACAGAAGCTTTTCCGGACTCAAACATAGTCACTCATTTTCTTAGAACGCCAAAAGTATTACTAATTTTACTAAATGATAAGTTTTACCAACGTATTTATTAGCTTTGTGGTTCATTTAATTAAGAGTTACCGTTTAGGTGCTCCTGTTTTTAGGCAGAAAATAGGCATTTTCGTGTCTGATGAACCTGCCTTTGCCTTTTGATACGTAGATACAAGGCATTGTATCATCTTACGTGAGAAAAATTGGGCAAAAACAGGCCTGCCGGGGCAGGCAGGCCTGAAGGGGCAGGCAGGCGCAAAAAAGGCACTTTACGGCAAAAACTAGCCCTACCTAAACAGTTACAATTGGTTAGATGGTAAATTCGGCTCATTTTATGTGAGTTGTTCAAAAATCTTTAAAATAGCCATAGTCCGATGAATAAAACAGCAGTTATTTCCGGTGCCACCAAGGGGATTGGATTAGCCATAGCCCATGCTTTCGCAAAAGAAGGGTTTGATTTAGCCGTATGCTCTAGAAATCAGGAAGACTTAGACCTTTTTGCCCGTGCTTTCGCAAAAGACTACCCAAACTCTAAGGTATGGACAAAAGTGGCAGATTTGAGTAAAGTAAACCAAGTCAAGGATTTTGCCCGATTTGTACAAACTCAATTCCCCACAGTGGATGTATTGATTAATAATGCCGGTGTCTTTCTCCCCGGTGATATCTTAACTGAACAAGAAGGTACTTTGGAGTCACAAATTGAAACTAATTTGTACAGTGCTTATTATTTAACTCGAGAGTTGATTCCGGCGATACCAAAGCACGGACACATCTTCAATATGGCTTCAATAGCCAGTTTTATGGCTTATCCGGGCGGTGGTAGTTACACCATTTCTAAATTTGCGATCCTGGGTTTTTCCAAGGTCTTGCGCGAAGAGCTAAAAAAACAATACATCAAAGTCACCTCCATCATGCCCGGAGCGACTTGGTCTAACTCTTGGCAAGGCGATAATCTGCCCCCTTATGAAAGGCTAATGCCTCCTGAAGACATCGCCACAATGGTCATCGCAGCTTGGCAACTGGGCCCTTCTTCTGTCGTCGAAGACTTGGTTATTCGCCCCCAGTTAGGAGACTTATAGATTTTAACCCTTAAATTGAATGCATCTCACTCAACATCAATTATCCGGAGCCCCTTGCTCGACCCAATTTTTTATTTTTGCCTTCGCACAATCCGTTATGCCATTTCCGGAAGGTGGCATGGGGGAGTAGCCGTTAAGGTGGGCGGCAGTACCATATAGTTTTCCATTATTGGCAAATGTCGCAACGCTCTGATAAGCATCCAAAGACACATTTCCACTAGGCGTGTTACCGCTATGGCATCCGGTACAACTATTGCTCAGGATAGGTACTATATCATTCGCATAAGACACGTTCACAGAATCACATCCTACGTTTGCATCGCAAAAATACTCTTTGGCGCCTTGATTTATCCACTTTTTGATAATGGCTTTTTGGTCATTAGTCAAAGACGGTCTTGGATTCGGGGGCATCTTTTCCTCGCCGGACTCAAATAAGACTTTATACATCTTGCTTTGATTCGGCTGATTAGGCTTTACCTTTCCGGTAGAAAGAGTGGTGGAAAAGCTAGAATAATTTATCCCCTCTTTATGGGTAGATGCATCATGACATCCGGAAACTGCACAATTGGACATAAGTATAGGCTGCACATCACGAAAATAATAGACAATGCCCGGCTCACAGGGTGTGCCCGAATTATGAATAGTATCTTGCGGATTAGTTGATACATTTTCGATAATCGGGTCATGCTTACACGATACTCCCCAAAGAGATACCAAAGCAATAGAGACTAAAAGTAAAAGCTGAAATATACGCATGATTCAATTTTTTGGTCACCTAAATTCGATGAAGGTTTGGAGCTTCAAAAGCTTCGTAGAAGTCAAGTTTGTAGATAAAAAAAAACGGTTTAACAAACGTAACTGTTTGGGTGTCCATGTTTTTAGGCAAAAACTTGCCCTACCTACATAGTTACTAAAAACAAAGAAACCCTTTTTTCTTCCAAAAATTGGACGTGCTTGCGACATTTTGGGCATTTTACTCATTATCTACCTTCAATACCAATAAGGCAAGCGCTTGCGCAAAAAACCTAGAAAAATACTAAAACCTAAATAGGCCAAGCAATAGATTGGTCCCCAAAAATGAGCAATAGCCCATCCCACGAGCAAGTAAAACAAAGGAAAAACAACCCCAATAAAAACAAGGCGCATCGTATAAATAAAAGCAGGGTCTTTTATCTTCTTTTTGCGACTCCACCATAAGGACAAAGGCACAATATTGAGCACCAAAAACAAATAATAAATAAACAAACCCCATAAGGTCTTTTTTCTCCTTGGCCCCTTGCTTCCGCTAAATTGTTTTGATTTTACGAGTTCATTGGCCGCAGCAGGATCCAAAAAATCAATGCCTTTGGCGACTAAATGATCATGTATCTCCTTGTAATCTTCTTTGGGTTCAATATGTGTTGTCAGTGTTTTTACTTGAGCGGAGACGGCAGCATTCAACCGACTCATTGACTCTTTGGGATGAGCCGGATCGTAGTACTCTCTGACATTAATGGGCTCTCCAAAGATGATATTAACCTGCGCAGAAAAACGTTGCCGGCTATCATAATTCAGACCTGTTGGGATGAGTTTTAGGGGCAAATTTGGATTTTTATCCAATGCCAAAAAGGCAATTTCAATAAAACCATTCTTAAAATTGCGAACTCGCCTATCCGTATGATGATTGCCTTCCGGAAAAATTTGCAATACTCCACCTTCTAGGAGTAGGTCTGCGCATTGTTCGATGATCTCAGCGTTTTTGGCCAACTGGTCCCGCCCATCCCGCAATCTATAAATCGGAAACATATTGATACTTCGTAAATAACGACCAATCAAGGGATTTTTAAATACATCCGCACGTGTCATAAAGTGCACCTGACGCTTAATCAATGGAGCAATCATAATGGCATCTACCAATGCATTTTGATGATTGGGCAAAAAGATAACCGGATCTTTTTTAGGGATTCTATTCTTGTTGATTAAATTCCGTTTCCGAAAGGTAAAGAAAAGAATTACGACAACAACTATTTTCGTCACATAATACGACACATTCTTCATTTAATTCGCTTTGTATGGTTCGCCGTTTATTTTTATTTGGTTCAACCGTTCAACTGTTCAATCGTTGAGTCTGCTGTAATAAGTCGATAGTTCGCTTACTTGCCAAATTTTGTTTCGTTCGCTGTTTTTTTTATTTTGTTCAAGCGTGCAATCGTTAAACTGTTAAACCTGCCCGTAGCAGGCGGCCTGAATTAATTGATAATCAATTAGTTACAAAAATCGGTTGACCGATTGCACAGTTGAACAATTTAACAAAATATCCCAAAACCAAATAATATTCTACTAAACAAGAGCCAATATTCCAAGATGAACTTTTTACAGTGGATTTATCGTTAAACCGTCAGACCGAAATACCTACATTTAAATCACTAAGCCGAGACCATTTTAGTATCCGGTGTTTTATTAGACCAGTAATAAGCCAGAGCCAAGCCTGACACGATGTCCCACACTCCCCAAAAAGCAGCCAATAGCATCATGCCTCCGAGTCCGTCAAAAAATTCAAAAATGAGTGCCATTCCAAGAGCGGAGTTTTGGATGCCGGTTTCAATCGCAATTGTTCGCCGATCATTTTGAGCTAACTTAAATCCCGTTGCCGTAAGATACCCCAATAAGTACGCCAACAGATTGTGCCCAATCACCAAGAAAAGAACAAAATGGATATAACCCATAAAAATGTCAAAATTTCCTGAAAAGGCAATCACCACAAACGCCAAAAAGACGACTATCGAAATAGGCTTTAGTAGCTTACTAATCTTATCTGCTATCTTGGGTTGATATTGCCTGACTAGCATACCGGCGACCAAAGGCGCTCCCATGATAATGGCGATGAGCCTGTATAGCTTATAAGGATCTAACGCCACTTCCTTTAAAATAGCCCGAGTCGGTGGATATAGACTGCCCCAAAAATGAAAATTAAACGGGGTCATCACCACTGCCACCAACGTCGCAAAAGCCGTTAAACTCACGGACAACGCCGCATTGCCCTTTGCCAACTTACTCAAAAAATTAGAAATATTACCTCCGGGACAAGCTCCTACCATTATCAAACCTAAAGCAATACTAGGCATCGGCTTCACAAAATAAACAATCAAAAAAGTCAACAAAGGCATCAAAACAAACTGCGATAATACTCCGGCAAATAGAATCTTTGGCTTTTGGAGCAAGCGCTGAAAATCACTCACCCTAATATCTAATGCCACCCCAAACATAATGACGGCCAGAGTTATATTCAATGCCAATAAGTCGCCCTGCTCAAAATGTATTTTTACTTGATCTAACTCCATACCGATTATGCGTCTTTTAATTCTTGACGAAGCACCTTCTTCAGTAATTTGCCGGTGGCACTCATGGGCAAGCTTGGGCGAATCTCTACCATTCTTGGGTACTTATAGGCGGCCAGCTCTTCTTTCGTAAAATGAATAAGCTCTTCAGCCGTTGCAGAATGACCATCTTTTAGTACCACATAGGCTTTTACTTCTTCGCCTTTTTCCTCGTCCGGTACGCCAATTACCGCTACTAGTGAAACCGCCGGATGCTTCATCATTACATCCTCTACTTCTCTCGGATAGACATTCAACCCGCCACGTATGATCATATCTTTTATCCTATCCACAATAAAAAAATCTCCGTCTTCATCCATGATTGCAATATCGCCGGAGTGCATCCAACCATTACGCAATGCCTTGGCATTTGCTTCAGGTTTCTTGTAATAACCCTTCATCACGTTGTGACCGCGATAGACAATCTCCCCCTTTTCACCCACAGGAACCGTGTGGTCATGCTCATCTACCAGCTTGACCTCTACTCCCCATACAGCGGAACCGATGGAACCCGGTTTCCGCTTTCGAGTCAATTTATTAAAGGTGACCACCGGCGACCCTTCAGACATCCCATAACCTTCTAAAATCGGCACTCGAAATTTCTCTTCAAAATCCGTCAATACTTTTACCGGTAGAGAGGCCCCTCCCGAGACAGCCACCCGCATATACTGAGCAATAGTAGAAATATCATCTGCCGAAATCTTGGCGTTGGTCAGCGCCCAATACATCGTCGGGACGCCGGCAAAAAAGGTAACTTTTTCCTTGAGTAGGAGACCAAACACGTTTTCCGGCGTAAATCTCGGCAATAATACATTGGTCGAACCCGCTAACACACCTGCGTTCATCTGTACCGATTGACCAAATATATGAAACAAAGGCAAAACCGTTAACATAATATCTTCAGGCACTATCCGTATCATATCCCGAACCATGATGGCATTCATCAATAGGTTAGAATGACTTAACTCCGCCCCCTTGGGATGTCCCGTAGTCCCTGATGTATAAATAATCACAGCGGTGTCATTCTCTTGGGTCTGCCGAGTATCAAAAACAGGAGAAGCCCCATTCATTAACATCCCTAATGTTTCTGTTTTCCCGAAAGGGGATGGGGCGCCGGGATTTCCTGTAATCGTAAAAAATTGTTGGCATGAATCGACTTGCGTAAATCCTTCATAACCTTGTGCGCCCATAGGTAAGGTGTCAGTGCCTTCAAAACAAAAATACGCCTTAGCCTCGCTGTCTTCCAAGTGATAGGCCACCTCATTATGTTTTAGTAAGACACTCAGCGGCACCACAACCGCTCCCGCTTTCAATATGCCAAAATATACGATTGGAAAATAGGGCAAATTCAAGCAACTCAAGGCCACTTTATCTCCTTTTTGTATCCCGCGCGCTACTAAGGCATTTGCCACTTGGTTGGCCGCCCCATTAACTTGAGCAAAATTAAGTCGAGTGTCACCAAATATAAACGCTTCTTTGGCAGGCCTTTCTTTGGCAGAATCTTCAAGAATAAAGGCTAAGTTCATCATATGTCAATCGTTTTTTTTTATTTAAAGCCTGAAAGATAGTAAAAAAAAGTGACTACGAAACATTGTGTGTATAACATCGTGTCTCCTTTTCAAAATTTTGGTCAATTCAAACTCCATAGGAGTGACACCTTTGTCGCCCGTTCAAATTTTTTCTTAATCAAGGCGGATTTTGGAGGCATAGCAGGTTATGACGACCACTAGCCCTGTCTGGAATATTGTTTTTGTGCAATCTGTTATATACACCGAAACATTTGGCTGCCAATCAAGACAAAGTCAAATATAAAAAGAAAACCGAAAATCCTCCCAAAAACAGTATGCCCAACCAACTCAGCACCCGCATCCAGGCCGGTGGCCGAGCTCCTTGCGGAAAATCTTTAGCCGTCACCAGCTGAAAATTTACCACTGCAACAAAGGGCGCAATCAAAAACGAAATGGTGGTAGCCAAATCTACCAAAGCCTTAAAACCCTTTGGATTATGTTGCCAAAAAAGCATATAGTACAATATGCCAAATGCGCCTAACAGCAAAATAACAATCGCCCCATTATAGAATTTTTGGTCATTGAGCGCTTCCTTTGCTTCCTTTCGATTTAAAAACAACAACTCTGCCGTACGCTCCAGCACACGAGCATAACCATCCATTACCGAAATAGACGTTCCAAACATAATAGAAAAAGCAGAAGCGGCAACTATCCAATAACTCCAAGCACCAATCGTCTGGGTGTACATCTCAACCACTTGATTGGCAAATACCGCACTTGAACCGGCCATTTGTGTGCCTGTGTCATACATCAAATAAGCCCCTAAAGTCACAAAACAAATAGACAACAATGCAGTCGCGATATACCCAAAGTTGAAATCAAACAAACTTTCTTTCAAGGTGGGGTGATACCCCGTTTGCTTGATGCGCTCTACCGTCCATAGACTAGTCCAAGCAGACATGTCCACTGCCGTAGGCATCCACCCCATCAAGGCAATTAAAAACAGGATGGTCGCATCATCAGACCAGTTGATGTCGGGAAGAAAATCCGCTTGCTTTGCCTGTGGCCCATGGATTAGCGCCAGGACGAAAGCCAATATGGTACTCAATAATAAGACGCCGCCAATCACCTTAATCAAAGAATCCAACGTTTTATACTGCCCAACAACCAATAGCACCAAACCAAACAAAAACAAACCAATGGTCACCCACAGCAAATTCCCGATGCCAAATAAATTATCCAAAAAACCCGCCGTGACGACTCCGACCGCCGCCATCACAAAAAACATCGACGCAATCGTCAAGATAAAATATCCCCACAATACCCATTTTCCCATCTTGTAATACCCATCTATCAGACTTTCTCCTGTCGCATTCGCATACCGAGTTGCATAGTTAAAAAAAGGATATTTTAGTAGGTTGGCCAACAAAATCAAGCCCAAGAGCCCAAATCCATACATCGCTCCTGCCCGAGTGGATTGTACCAAATGAGACACCCCAATAGCCATCGAAGCAAAAATAATCCCCGGCCCAATCGTTTTCAAAAGATTCGATTTCATACCTTTTTGTTTTCACAAATGTAGTAAAAAAACAGAACTGTCTAGGTGCCCCTGTCTTTAGGTAAAAACTTGCGGATGCCTAAACATTTACCAAGCAAAACTACTGAAACGCTTCTCAAGAAAATCAATATCATGTACTCAGACCCCTTCCCGGGAAATTCGCCGCCTTGTATCAACAATTTTTTTTCCCTTATCTTTGCAAACCTTATGACACCACAGACAGTAGCATTTAATACTTTGGGTTGCAAACTCAACTTTTCGGAGACATCCACCATCGGACGGCAATTTACCCGTGCAGGTTATACGACTGTTCCGTTTGATGAAGCGGCCGATGTCTATGTAATCAATACCTGTTCGGTTACGGATTTCGCAGACAAAAAATGCCGCCAGATAGTTAGGCGTGCGCTAAAGACTGCACCCGATGCCTTTGTTATCGTAACAGGCTGCTATGCCCAATTAAAGCCGGATGAAATCGCTGAAATTCCCGGTGTGGATTTGGTGATGGGTGCCGGAGAAAAGTTCAAAATTTTAGATTATCTTGATGATTTGAAAAAGCTACCCGGCAAAGGGGTTGTTCACGCCGGTCAAATCAATACCGTCAATACCTTTGAAAACGCCTTTTCTTTTGGAGACCGTACACGTTCTTTTCTAAAAGTCCAAGATGGATGCTCCTACAAATGTACGTTTTGCACGATTCCCCAAGCCAGAGGAGCCAGCCGAAGCAATACCATCGAAAGCATTCTGCAAAATGCTCAGGAAATTGCTCGCCTAGGTGCCAAAGAAATCATACTCACCGGTGTTAATATTGGAGATTTTGGCAACGGGACAGAGGTCATCGATGGCATTCGTCCCAAAAAAGAAGCTCTTTTTATCGACCTTATCAAAGAATTAGATCAAGTAGAAGGCATCGAGCGCTATCGAATTTCCTCTATTGAGCCCAACCTACTGACCAAAGAAATCATTGAATTTGTCGCACAATCGAAGCGCTTCATGCCCCATTTTCACATCCCGTTGCAGTCCGGTAATAACCGCATTCTAAAAGAGATGAAACGTCGTTACAAACGGGAATTATTTGCCGAAAGGGTCGCTACCATCAAAAAGGTCATGCCACATGCTTGTATTGGAGTAGATGTCATCGTAGGTTTTCCGGGAGAGACGGAAGCAGATTTTAAAGATACTTACCGATTTATCCAAGACTTGGATGTCAGTTATTTGCATGTATTTACCTATTCCGAAAGGCCCAATACGCCTGCTATCGACATGGATGGCCGAGTCCCCATGGAAGAGCGTCGAGCCCGCAATCAGATGTTGAGAATCCTTTCGGAAAAAAAGCGGGCCGCCTTTTACTCTACTTTTGAAGGTCAAAAGTTAGAAGTTTTGGTAGAAAACTCCAAAAAAGAAGGCAAGTTGACCGGTTTTACCAAAAATTATATCAAAGTTGAATTGGCTCAAGGCTCTGCGTCTGTCAATGATTTGGTGCCCGTCCAACTCGGTCGTTTCACCGGCAACAATACCATGCCCGCTGTCACCTTATCTCCTTCCAATGTCTAATAAGACAAAAGAACGCATTCTATCCACTGCGCTGACTCTTTTTAATGAAAAAGGATTGAGCCAAGTACCCACTCGTGCCATCTCCGAGCACCTACACATTAGTCAAGGGCATCTGACCTATTACTTTCACAAGCGGACGGACATCTTGAATACATTGTTTAGTCATTACGAAGATCAATTTACAATCTTATTGGACACGCCCGTCGAAAATGTGGATAAATATGATTTTTTCGCTTGGCTAAAAGCACTCTTAGAAATCAATTATACTTTTCGGTTTTTGTTTTTAGATTTTGCGCAAGTCATGCGGGAAAGTCCTGTTTTTAAGCAAACATACCTAAAACTTCGGCATTTGCGCAAGCAGAAATTTATGGAATTTATGAATTTGCTTTCGCCAAATGGGGACGATTTTTCCTTGGTTTATCAGCAAGTGGAGTTAATTCTTGAATTTGGAATGCTCTACGACATCATGGAAAAACCCGAGAATAATCTACAAATTTTGGCAAAACTAGAATCGGACTTAAGGAGTATCTTTGCGTAAGCGCAACCCTATCAAAATCGCTTTTTTAGCGCAAGCTCCGTCGCTACCATCGGAGAAATAATCAACGCCACGAATAAGCCAACAAACGGAATCGCTAAATTATCTCTGCCCACTCCCGGAAGATACGGAGCCGCTAGACCCAAGGCGACCAAACCCAAGCCGGCCCACTGGAAAGATATCGCCGAATAACGCTGGGCAAAATCCCATGCTTTTTGGCTACTGCGTGCTCGCTTCGTATGGTAGCCTGCCCGGTTCGTAATTTCTTTTTTGGGACGAAGCTTGGACAGCCAACCCATCGCAAAATAAAAAATACCCGCTAAATAAACCACCAACAGTAAGTTGTCCATAATCCTTTTGGAGACAAAAATAAAACAAAATCACCAAAAACACTGTCAATAATCATCAAAATAATAGTAGAATCTTTATTACATTTGTGCTTAGCCTTTATTTAACAAAATTCGTCAAAATGACTTACAGAATAGAAAAAGACAGTATCGGCAAGGTCAAAGTGCCCGCTGAAAAATATTGGGGTGCACAAACTCAACGCTCCTTTGAAAACTTCAAAATTGGTAGCGGTAAAATGCCTATCGAAATTATTCGTGCTTTTGCCATCCTTAAAAAAGCAGCCGCACAGGCCAATGCAGAACTAGGAGTATTGCCCAAAAACAAATCAACACTTATCGGAAAAGTCGCTGACGAAATCCTTAAAGGCGATTTGGACGATCAATTTCCCTTGGTGGTTTGGCAAACCGGTAGCGGTACCCAATCCAATATGAACATGAATGAGGTGATTGCCAATCGAGCTCATGTCCTAAAAGGAGGGAAGTTGACCGATGAAAAGAAAATTATCCACCCCAACGATGATGTAAACAAGTCCCAAAGCTCTAATGACACTTTCCCGACGGCCATGCACATTGCTGCCTACAAAATGCTGATGGAGACAACCATACCGGGAATTAAAGCATTGCGCAACACACTCGCCGCTAAGTCCAAAGAGTTTAAAAAAGTGGTGAAGATTGGGCGGACTCACTTTATGGATGCTACTCCTTTGACTGTTGGGCAGGAGTTTTCCGGTTATGTAGCTCAATTGGATCATGGCTTAAAAGCCATTGAGTTCTCCCTTAAACATCTTTCTGAGTTAGCGTTGGGTGGGACGGCTGTCGGCACCGGCCTAAATACCCCCTACGGCTATGACAAGTTAGTGGCAGCCAAAATCGCTAAACTTACCGGCTATCCTTTTAAAACAGCTCCAAATAAATTTGAAGCATTGGCCGCTCACGATGCCATCGTAGAAGCGCATGGCGCTCTAAAAACCGTCGCCGTTTCTCTAATGAAAATTGGTAATGACATCAGAATGCTTGCTTCCGGTCCTAGAAGTGGGATTGGAGAGCTCATCATTCCCGCCAACGAGCCGGGCTCATCCATCATGCCCGGCAAGGTCAATCCTACACAAACGGAAGCGTTGACAATGGTCGCAGCCCAAGTATTGGGTAATGATGTGGCCATTAATGTAGGTGGAGCTACGGGACATTTTGAGTTGAATGTATTTAAGCCGATGATGATAGACAATTTCTTGAAGTCTGCTCGTTTAATCGGTGATGCTTGTCGGTCTTTCGACAAAAATCTGGCTCAAGGTATCCAACCAAATTATAAGCGAATCCAAGAGATGCTTGAAAATTCTCTAATGTTGGTGACCGCATTAAATACCAAAATAGGATATGACAATGCCGCCAAAATTGCGAAGAAAGCCTACAAAGAAGATACGACTTTGAGAGAAGCGGCTATTTCTTTAGGTTTATTGACTTCAGAAGAATTTTCTAAGTATGTCAGGCCGGAGAAAATGATTAGCGGCTTGCCTAAACCAAAGAAGTAAAAAACTGTTTACTTTAGACAGAAAATGAGTTGAATTGACTCAATGATACGGCAACCAGACCTTCGAAGACTGCATATATTTTGAGGCATTAGTGACCTCCGTCCGCAGTCAATTAGGCTGGTTGCTTTTTTTTATTCTTTTGTAACTGTTTAGGTACTCAAATCCTATAAAACGTTTGTTTTGCTTGTCGCTGCGGCAGCCCAATCAGTTTTTCAAAGCCCAAAAATCTGCGGCTACTCCTCCAAAATCTCATCGTTGTCCTCATGCAAATCCACCAGCCAAACACCCTTTAGGTTGACTAGTTGAACAGAGTTGGAGATTATTTCTCCTTCTTCTACAATTTGGTAAGTGCAAATGGCGGTATCTTTCTGGACGACACAAGAAATATTTTGGATCTCCGAAAAATCATTGCCGGAAGTCGAATCTGTATCGTCAGAAATTTCTGCAATCTCTTTAAGCCAGTTGATAGTAATAGGAGTACTTAGCGTTTCTGCTTGCGCAAATTGACCGGCATCCACTAATTTTTGCCATTGAACAAAGACGGCTTCGGGGCCATTAGCGCCTTCCCGTTGGGAGTCACTTTTGCAGCTCATAACAAGGAGATAAAAACCACATAGCAAAATGAAACAAACTGTTTTCATCAGACCCTAATAGTTGTTCAAAAAGACATCCCTACCCATGTGTCATTACCGGCATCACCAACATCATGATTTCTACTTCAGAGTTATCTTGATCCGGGTAGAGTAATCCCGCTTTGTTAGGAGAAGATAATTCCAAGCGTACATTCTCCGAGTGCAAGGCATTCAGCATCTCAATCATAAACTTGGCATTAAAAGAAATGGTCATGGGCTCTCCTTCATATTGGCAAGTCAACTGCTCTGTTGCTTCATTAGAAAAGTCTAAATCCTGTGCGGACACCGTTAAACTTCCATCAGAAATATTAAAACTCACTTGATTGGTGGTTTTATTGGCATAGATGGCAATCCGCTTCAAAGAACCCAAAATATCGGTTCGGGAGATGGTCAAAATATTGTTGTTGTTTTGCGGAATGACCGCCGTGTAATCCGGAAATTTTTGGTCGATAAGGCGACAAGAAATTTCTGTATTACCAAAACTAAAGAAAGCATTTTTGCGGTCAAAAGACAAGGAGACAGAATCATCGTTGCCCATCGCTCCTTTTAAGAGAGAAAGGCCTTTTTTGGGTACGATGAACGAAGCAACCACATTTGTGGGTATATTTTTCATCTCATACTTCACCAGTTTATGTGCGTCAGTAGCAACGACTGTTATGTCATTCATGTCCACTGCAAAATAAACACCGGTCATCGCCATTCTCATCTCATCCGTTGTGGTGGCAAATATGGTGGTGCTGATGGCTTCTTTAAGCTTCGAACCTTCTATCGAAATATTGTGCTCTTCAGGAGGTGCAGGCATTTCGGGAAAATCTTCACCGCTTTCACCGGCCAAGCGATATTTACCGTAAGAGGACGTAATTTCAATCGCTTTGGTATCCATACTTACGTTAAAAGTTAAAGGTTGCTCCGGAAAAGACTTTAGAGTTTCCAGCAAAATTTTACCGGGAATCGCAATACTGCCGCTTTCATCAGAACGCACATCCATAACAGACTTGATGGTTGTATCCAAATCGGACGCAGTAATTGTCAAAGTATTGCCTTTTATATCAAAAAGGAAATCTTCCAAAACAGGAATTACAGGATTGGAAGGAATGGCCCCGCTGATAATTTGCAGGTTCTTTAATAGTTCTCCGGATGAAATACTGAAGCGCATGTTTTACTTTTTTTGTTTCACGGCAAAAATAATACGAATTTTGCACAATAGGGTAATATTATGTTAGTTATTCATCTAACAAATGATGGTTTGCTAGGATTACCCCTAAATTTCACGCCAAAAGACACTAAATCGTTGAAAATCATGGTTTTTTAACAAAACAAAGAGAAAAAAAAGGCGTATATTATAAAATTACGTAATTTTTCATTTGTTTTGCAATTGGTTACCGGGTGGATTGGGCGTATGATATTTTTTGTACCGCATTTTTCCGAAAGGAGACCTACTAGCAGGATGAACAAAATTTGATTAGGTGGGATAATTATCGAAGGAAACCTGATTAAAACGATGAATGACCCGGTCCGTCTATAATTGCGACCAACGTGAGAAAACCGTACAAAAAGAACATTATTCCGAGCGGAATCCTGCCTCCCTACTCAGCCGATGACCGAGTCTATTTAGGGAAGTAAAACCCAAGGATACACTAATGAACTGTCTGCTTGTGCACCCCGGACTTAATCATCCGGGTGTATTGCTAACACAAAAAATGAGATAAATATAAATGGGGCTTTTTAGTTTTTTTACCAAAGAATTGGCCATAGATTTGGGCACTGCAAACACCTTGATTATTCAGGAAGGTAAAGTTGTAGTGGATCAACCATCTATCGTTGCTATAGACCGCCGCACTAACCAAACCATTGCTGTCGGCAAACGAGCAATGATGATGCATGAGAAAACACACGAAAACATAAAAACCATTCGTCCCCTAAAAGATGGGGTTATTGCCGACTTTCAGGCAGCGGAAAGCATGATCGAAGGGATGATCAAAATGGTTGGTAACAAAAGAAGCTTTTTCTCTAGCCTAAAAATGGTCATCTGCATACCTTCCGGCATTACGGAAGTAGAAAAAAGAGCCGTTTTTGACTCCGCCGACAATGTCAACTCCAAAGAGACCTATCTAATCTATGAGCCCATGGCCGCTGCATTAGGTATAGGACTAGATGTCGAAGAGCCCGAAGGCAATATGATTATTGATATAGGCGGGGGGACTACAGAGATTGCGGTGATTGCCCTTTCGGGAATTGTCGCCGACCAGTCCATCCGCATTGCCGGGGATGAAATGACGGGAGATATTATTTCTTACTTGAAGCAAGAACACAATATCCTAATCGGAGAAAGAACTGCAGAGAAGATAAAAATCAATGTCGGGGCCGCCATTACGGATTTGGAAAATCCTCCCGAAAAATATGCGGTCAATGGACGTGATTTGATGACAGGAATCCCTCGCCAGATATACACGACTCACTTAGAGATTGCGGAAGCGCTGGACAAATCCATCTCAAAAATTGAAGACGGAGTGCTCAAAGCCTTGGAAATGACTCCGCCGGAGTTGGCTTCTGATATTTTCAGACGTGGTTTATATTTGACCGGGGGCGGTGCCCTGCTACGTGGAATAGATAAACGGTTGAGTGCCAAAACAAAACTACCCGTTACTATCGTTGACGACCCGTTGCGTGCGGTAGTTCGGGGAACAGGCATTGCCCTAAAAAATATTGACAAATACACCTTCTTGATTGATCGAAAGAGTGTCTAAGAATTATCATCAGAATAAATTGTGCAATTATTTAGGGCATGTGCCCTAAGTACTTGTCACTACACTAACCTACTCATCTATGCGCACCTTAATTCTGCTGTTACTAAAAAGGAGTAGTTTACTTCTTTTCCTTGTGATGGAGTTGATTTGTGCCGTATTGGTCATCAACTACAACAAAAAACAGAAGGATATATTTATTGCGTCTTCCAATTTCTTTGCAGGAAAATTTTATAGTCAAGTCAATGCGGTGCAAGGATATTTTTATCTTAACGCCATTGCGGATAGCTTGTCGAATGAAAACAAAATGCTGCGCGACCAATTAGCTTCTTCCCGATACATCAATATTGCCGAGCAAGATACCTTTGTCAGGGTGCGCGTAGATAGCTTGGGTGGTGATTCTATATTAGTACAATTTGTTTACACTGATGCGGAAGTAATCAATAATTCAGTCGCTTCCGCAAATAACTTTTTTACCATCAATAGGGGATCATTGCATGGAATAAAAAAAAGCATGGGCGTCGTCTCGGCGCATGGAGCGGTGGGCATTGTCTCCAGTGTCTCTCCCCATTTTTCTACCGTTAGGTCTTTATTGAACCGAGACATCAAAGTGAGTGGGAATGTGCTGGTAGAAGGCAAAGCTTTTTTTGGCTCTTTATCTTGGCAAAATCACGATTACCGTTTTTTAGATATGGATTTTGTTCCCAAATCCACAAAAATTGCCATTGGAGATTCAGTCGTAACAAATGGCTTTTCTTCCGTTTTCCCGCAAGGGTATCTCATCGGCAAGATAGACACCTTCTATGTACCACCGGGTAGCGGATATTATAAGATAAAAGTCAAATTGGCAGAAGACATGACCTCTTTGCGAAGAGTCTATGTAGCCAATAATTTATTGAAAGACGAGCAAAAAAACCTGGAAGAAGCCAATGAATAATCAACTACAGTCCAGTATTTTTCGATTTATATTCGTGGTCATCATCCAGTTATTGATACTCAAGCAGATTCCTATTGAGTTAGCCAACTTTCGGTTGCTTATTTTTCTTTACCCCTTGTTTATTATTTTAATGCCAACCCAAAGCCCCAAGCAATTATTGATATTTTTGGGGTTTTTGATAGGGATTATTTTAGATGTTTTTTATGATTCGCCGGGAGTTCATGCGGGTGCGGCGGTATTTACCGGATATATTCGAGATTTTTCGTTGCGGTTGTTTGGGGTCGATTTAGACAAGGCGAAGTCGTTTACTCCGTCTATCGCCCAAATTGGCTTGGGTAAGTTTGCGCAAGTAGCGGCCTTCATTTTATTTTTTCATATTTTTGTATATTATATCTTTGACGTCTTTACTTTCGTTTACTTAGGAGAAATATTAATCAAAACGGTAGGAAGTTTTATTGTTTCTTATCCGTTAGTACTAGCGTATGCTTTGATTTTTAACTCAAAAAAATGAAGAAAGGAGCTAACGACAGAAAAAGATTGCTTGCGATTCAGGTGGTGATGACCATAGGGGCTTTTGTCCTAATAGCAAAAGCTACTTCTTTGCAGCTTATCAATAATGCTTTCCGCTCTCGTGCGCAAGCTATTGCCATTGACAAAACGACTACGTATCCTTCTCGAGGCATTCTGCTGGACAGGAATGGCAAGCTGATGATTTCTAACAATCCGATGTACGACCTGATGGTCACTTATAAGTTAGTGAATCCGCATATGGACACCGCTAAATTTTGTGAATTACTAGATATAGACAAATCCACTTTCGTTAAAAACATGAATAAAGATTGGAAGGATGTTCGGTTTTCAAAATCCGTCCCTTTTGTCTTTCTCAAAAAATTGTCTGTACCCACTTTCGCCAAATTACAAGAACACTTACATGAATACCCGGGCTTCTTTCCGGTACTCAGAAATATTCGGGGCTATCCGGTACATGCCGGCGCCCACCTTTTGGGTTACATCTCTGAAGTAAGCCCTAAAGACATCGAAAAAGGAAATGGAATTTATAGCCCGGGAGACTATATTGGAGCCATCGGTCTGGAAAAACAATACGAGAAGTACCTGCGCGGCAAAAAGGGTTACAAGTATCAGCTAAAAGACAATTTAGGAAGGATTGTTGGCTCCTTTAAAGACGGTGCCCAAGATGTTGATCCGGTATCGGGGTCAGACCTAAAGACATCCATTGATATAGACCTTCAGGCTTACGCCGAATGGCTCATGGCCGGTAAGGTAGGCAGTGTGGTGGCCATAGAGCCTAAATCTGGAGAGATTCTTTCTATGGTCAGTACCCCCACGTATGATCCCAACCTATTAATCATCACACGGGAGCGAGGTAAAACCTTATCAAAACTTCTAAAAGATCCCCAATTACCATTTTTTGACCGCTCCATTATGGCCGAATATCCTCCCGGTTCTGTATTCAAAACCGTGGTCTCACTTATCGGTCTAAATGAGGGAGTCATCAAACGAAATACCGGCTTTGTGTGTAATCATGGCTATTTTTACGCCGGACACCTTTACGGCTGTCACGGTCATCGTCCGGTACATTCTGTGGATTATGCGGTGCAAATCTCCTGCAATAGCTACTTTTTCCAGACGCTCCGAAAAATTGTTGATCAATATGGCTTTTACAACCCTGACAAAGGCTTAGACCGTTTTGTACACGATGTCACTAAGTTTGGGCTGGGGCACAAGCTGGGTATTGACTTTCCCAACGAAAAATCCGGTAATATACCGACCACCGCTTATTATGACAAAATATACCCTAAGAAGCTAGGTGGATGGAAATCTCCAGCCATCATGTCTATTGGTATAGGTCAAGGAGAAATCCAACTAACCACCCTACAAATTGCCAATTTGGCGGCTATAATGGCCAATCGGGGTTATTTTTACACACCCCATTTAGTTACGGAGATTTCGGATGGCACCCCGATAGATAGTATTTATTCCGTCAAGAGATCCGTCGATATTGACCGCCAATACTTTGAGCCGGTCATTCATGGTATGCAGATGGCCGTAGAAGCCGGTACCGCCCCACTGGCTAGAATACCCGGCGTAACTATCTGTGGAAAAACTGGAACCGTTCAAAATGCCCACAAAAAGGATCACTCCGTATTTTTTGCATTCGCCCCCAAAGATGACCCTAAGATTGCCATTGCGGTATTTGTAGAAAATGCCGGCTGGGGGGGTTCTTATGCAGCGCCTATTGCCAGTCTCGTTGCCGAAAAATATATTAAAGGGGAAATTGATCCATCCCGAAAGGCCTTGGAAACAAGAATGCACGAAACTGTAATCAATACCATTGAAAAGAAAGATGAAAAATAATGAAGTGACCATTTCTGCCATATTCGCAGTCGCAGAAAATGGGGTCATCGGGCGACACAATGAAATCCCTTGGTACCTGCCGGCCGATTTTAAGTATTTTAAGCAGATGACCGTGGGCAGTCCTATTATTATGGGACGTAAGACTTTTGACTCCATTGGAAGGCCTTTACCCAAACGGCATAATATCATCATCTCCAATAATCGATCTCTGAGTATTGCCGGTTGTAGTGTCGTCCACAGCTTAGAGCAGGCGATTGGTTTGGCGAAAGCAGAAAACCCGAAAGAAATTTTTATTGCGGGAGGAGCGACCTTGTATGTGGCGGCTATGGAATATTTGGACCGAATTTATCGAACGATTGTGCATATCTCGCCGATAGGAGATGCTTTTTTTTCCATCTCGAATGAGTCGGACTGGGCGATACTCTCTTCTAATTATCACCCGGCCGATAATAAAAATCTAGTCCCTTTCAGCTTTCAAGTATTGGAGCGCAAGAAAAGATCTAACAAGGGCAAGGAAATAATTGCCGGCTAAGAAACAGTCAAAATAAACAAAACAATGGCTCCTGAGTTGCTCATTATATTTACAAAAAATCCGGTATTGGGTCGGGTGAAAACGCGGTTAGCGAAGACCATTGGCGCCGAACCCGCACTAAAAATATTTAAAAAACTTTTAGCGCAAGCGGCGAAAACGGCGCTATCTTGGTCCGGTGATGTGTGGGTATTTTATGCGGATTTTCTTCCGAAAAAAGATTTATGGTCTCCGGTCGCCGACAAAGTATTTTTGCAACAGGGAGAAGACTTGGGGGAACGAATGAAATATGCCTTTGAGCAAGGTTTCAAAGGCTATAAAAAAGTAGTACTAATAGGTACCGATATTCCTTCTATTTCCAAGGAAGTAATCGAAGAAGCATTTAGAAAACTGGAGCAGAAGGATATGGTTTTAGGGCCAACTTATGACGGAGGCTATTACTTGATAGGCATGAATGCACCCAATTATTATGTTTTTGAAAAAATGGCTTGGAGTACGCCTACTGTTTTGGAAGAAACAATAGACAAGATTCATGAACAGGAGCAAGACTTCTCACTGACACCGCGCTTGGTTGATGTAGATAACGAATCGGATTTAGTGGGATTCGAATGGTTGCTCCAAGATGAGTAGTTCTCTCGAAAGGAAATACCTGACTTTCGTCAAAAAAAAAAGACATATTTTTTATCTTTATTCATTCTTTATAAAAAATTAACACCAAGCGTAATCAATGAAAAAACAAGTAGCTTTGAATTGTAATAATCTATATGTATAACGCAGTCATGTTAACCATCATTTAAAAGTGTTTGTGGTGGGCAATACCCTTGATTTTTAGTGCGTTTTACCCTATATTTGAACAGCAAAAAGTGTCCTTCTAACTCTTGCATTTTTTGTGTGAACACTATCCAAGAAACTCAAAAACACTAGAACCATGATCATCCTGGCAGCCCTCTTATTACTCATGCTTATTGCCTTAAAATACCAGCAATATACCGAGGCATAGGTCTTCACATCGGGAACTATATTCGACCATAATTTGGTTGTTTCGCAGAATTGACATACCTTCGACGGTGGAATTGAATCGCAATGTCTATTTTGATGGCATTGCCTGTCATATCTGCTATGAAAAAACAATGGAAATATAAACCCGTCGATACCTCTGCGGTCCAGGCACTCCAAGTCGAATTAGGAGTGAATGCCACCATGGCCAAGCTGCTTTATTTGCGTGGTGTAAAATCCAAAGAACAAGCCGATAAATTTTTTAACCCTTCCTTTGACGACCTTCATGACCCTTATCTACTCAAAGATATGGATTTGGCGATTAGCCGATTAGAAACCGCTATTTCGAAAGGTCAAAGAATCTTACTCTACGGGGATTATGATGTGGACGGAGTGACTTCGGTAAGTTTATTGTACTCTTTTCTAAAACGATATACGGAGCATTTAGATTTTTACATTCCCGACCGATACAAAGAGGGCTATGGACTCACCTTACAGGGTGTTGATTATGCCAAACAAAATGATGTCAAGCTGTTGATTACCATGGATTGTGGGACAACGGCGTTAACACAAATTCAGGAAGCCAAGGCTAAAGGCATAGATGTCATTGTTTTAGACCATCATCTCCCCGTGGATGAACTCCCACCGACTGTGGCGCTCATTAATCCCAAGCAAACAGACTGCCCCTATCCCTTCAAGGATTTGAGTGGATGCGGGGTCACCTTCAAATTTGCGCAAGCCTATGCTGCTCATCTGGGCATGCCTAGACGTGCCTTGATACCGTTATTGGACTTTGTTGCGACAAGTATTGCTTGTGATTATGTCCCGATTGTTGGTGAAAATCGAATCCTAGCGACTTTTGGTTTGCACCAAATCAACCACAATACCAGAGTCGGCTTAAAAGCACTTATCGCCAGAACCAATTACACTTATCCTTTCTCCATTTCTGATATTGTTTTTGGGATTGGTCCTTATATCAATGCCGCAGGAAGACTGTCTGATGGAAAGGAGGCCGTTCGTTTATTGCTTGCAGAAGATTGGTTGGTTGCTTCGGAGTACGCCAATATCCTTCGGGAGCGCAACACACAACGACGTATTTTTGATCGTAAAAACTTAGCCGAAGCCATCAAAGTCTGGGAAAGCAATGAACACCACTCCAAAGTGCCTATTGTGGTTCTTTTTCAGGCTAACTGGCACAAAGGGGTACTGGGCATTGTGGCTTCAAGGATGGCCAAACACTACCATAAACCTGCTGTTATCATGTGTGAATCTAACGGTGAAATCGTTGCATCCGCCAGATCCACTCCAACCATCGATATCCATGAATTACTAAAACAATCAGAGCATCTACTGACTACTTTCGGGGGGCATCCCAAGGCAGCAGGTTTTAGTATGCCTCCGGAAAATCTGGAAGCACTAACCCGAAATTTACTCCAGAGTATGCAAGGGGTTTCAGCCGCCCAACAAACGCCTACTTTATTTATTGATTCAGAGTTAGAACTGAAGGACATCACGCCTAAGTTTATGGAAGAGTTGCATAAGTTAGCTCCTTTGGGTCCCGGCAACCCCAACCCTTTGTTTGTTTGCGAAAATGTCGAAGTCGCCGGCCCAATAAGATATATCGAAAAAAATAGCATTCGTCTTTTGGTCGCCAAAGAGAACTCGAAGCGATTTAAGGCGGTAGGCTTTCGCAAAGGGGATTATATTGACCAAATAAATAGCCAGGAGTTTGCGATGTGTTTTAAAATTATTGAAAGTGTTTGGAAAGGAGAAAAACAATTGCAACTTCAAATGAAAGACATCTTTGAAGGAGAAATTAAACAACCCCTTCCCATCTCTACTTCTGAGCTAAAGGAGGAGGAATAGTTACCTTTCTTTACTCCAACAAATACCGTTGCAATTTTGGGTAAGCCTTAATGATGGCCGGTTCAATCCCTTTTGTGATGGGCTTGCCGGCGATATAAGGAATGATTCTAACGACCTTAAGATGATTTTGGTTAAGTTCTTCCGCCCATTGCTGTGCAGTCTCTAAGGTCAAAAACCGACCAAATAACATTCGCCATTCCTCATTCACTAAATCAAAAGAGAAGTCATATTTATTAGTCGTTAGAAAAGACTTAAATAGGGAACTATCCGGAGCTAATTCAATTTTATATCGGAGCCCAAGTGGTGTTCTGGGCACGAAGCTGTACTTTTTGATGCCATTGATGGGAGTAATGGGCTTTTTGGGGTTATTTTTATATAAGATAATGGCTTCTAAATAACTACCCGGTTGGCTCGATTTTTTGGGTATCAGTAGCTGTTGAGAATAGTTAATGGATGTGTTAGGCGCATTGCTTTTCAAAAATGAAAGGAGCACCTTAGAGATCGGACTCAGACCAACACCGGAGCCTTTCTTAGAGGAGGTTGATTGGGTCATATTGACGACAAGCTCTGCTTGCGGGCGCTCATTCAGAATACGTGCCAGAGTACGCAATGCGGCAAACTGCGTACTATCCGGCATGATAACACCCAAGCCATATCGCTGAAACAATACCGGCTGTGCCACGATTACCGAAGTGTCATTATTTACTTCATTTTCCACATTTACCGTCATTACAACCTGATCTGATTGTTGTTCAAAAAACTGACCTTCGAAGATATCATACTTGCCCATAGATTCATGCCGGTTGGAGGAGAGGACAAAGTGCCAGCCATCATTTGCCATCTGAAAATATTGATCGTCATCCGCAGAATTAATAGGAATGCCTAAATTTTTACTTTTATTCCATTTTTTTAGAATTGGGGAATAAGTTGACTTATAAATATCATCGCCACCGATGCCTGCCGGCTTGTTAGAAGAAAAATAAAGACCTCTGCGATTATTGGTCAAAAAAGGAAATTTTTCATCATAAGGACTATTGATATTCGGCCCCATGTTTATCGGTTCGGACCAACCATCCGCTGTTTTATTGGCAATAAATAAGTCATATCCCCCAAAACCTTCCAATCGGCGACTGGCAAAAATAACCATGGTGTCCATAAAGAAAAATGGAGTCGCATCTCCTTTTTGCATGTCAAAGGGAATCTCTAGCAAATTGCCTGAAATTCGGTCTTTGCTACTGCTATCAAAATAGTCTTCGTACAATAGGCCGGCATCTTTGGTATATCCTTTTTTGTAGTACATGCGCAATCCATCTCCACTAAAACCTATTACTTCATCAAATAAGGAGGTATTCAGTAGTCCGGACATGCGCTCTACGTGGTAGGCGGGTGTTATCTCCGCCACGTACATATCCGGATTGCGGTGCCCGTGTTTGTTGTCCACCTTGCCATTATCACTCCTAAGCCCACCTAAAGCCCCTAGTCTATTGGATGAAAAATATAACTTACTCCGTTGCGAAAGAGGGCTATAAATTGGATGAAAGTCATTGTCTGTTGTATTGATTGGCTCAGGAAACCCTTCTAGGGTTGCCATAGGCGCTTGATTTTTGATGAGTAATCCGCTTTCGCAATTTCTTAACTTCGTTTTGACCAACCCTTCAAAATCGCTGCGATTATTCTTTTTCAAAAACTCCTTATAAAGACCAGCCGCCTTCCGGAATTCTAACTTCCGATGGTACAAGTTGCCTAGGTAATAGACTACATTTGGGAATTGAGCCTTCCTTTTCTCGTAGATGATATTTAATACGGTTTCCGCTTCCAAAAGCCGGTTTAGGAATAAATAAGAGATACCTAAGTGGTAATCCATCTCATAATCCGTAGGTCTTTCGCGAAAGCAATCTTCATACCGCTTAGCGGCCAATTCATAAAAACCATCTGCAAAAAAGGCGTCTCCTTCCGATTTTATCGATTTATAGGATTGACCCTTTCCTGCAAAGGGAAGCAGAAAAAACAAAATAAAAAAACAATAAATTAATCTCATAAAACCAATTTAGATACCCTGATTGGGGTCAAATGCTTCCATATACGTCTTCAACGTATTGAGCATCGAACCACCTAGTGACCCATCTACTACTCGATGGTCATAGGATAATGATAGGAACATCATGTGCCGGATTGCAATTACGTCCCCATATTCGGTCTCTAACACTGCCGGTTTTTTGCGTATCGCCCCTAAAGCCAATATGGCGACTTGTGGCTGGGGGATAATCGGCGTACCCATGACATTACCAAATGTACCTACATTAGTAACGGTAAAAGTACCGCCCTGTATTTCATCCGGTTTCAATTTGTTGGCACGAGCACGTTGGGCCAAATCATTCACTTGTTTGGCGAGTCCCGGCAAACTTAATTGGTCAGCATTCTTTATCACCGGCACAATTAAATTGCCATCCGGTAAAGCAGCGGCCATACCAATATTAATGTCCTTTTTGACCAGTAACTTCTCTCCTTCAACGGATATATTAATCATTGGGTGATCCAACAGTGCTTTTACGGTCGCTTGAATAAAAATAGGCGTAAATGTAATCTTATCTCCATAGCGCTCCACAAATAAATCCTTGTTCTTTGTACGCCATTTGACGATGTTCGTTACATCTACTTCGATATAGGAGGTGACATGCGGCGAAGTATGCCATGATTGAACCATGTGCTTGGCGATCAGTTTTCGCATTCGATCCATCTCAATTATCTCCACATTTCCGGAAGCAGATGTCTGTACCGGAGCAGAAGAAGCGACCTGAGCAGATGGCGATGGTGTGTGCACATGAGGAGTTGATGACGTCGATTTTCTATCTGACTTGATATAATTCAGGATATCTGTCTTGGTCACTCGATTATTCAGACCCGTACCCGGAATCCGGCTCAACTCTGCTTCTGTGACCCCTTCAGCCTTAGAAATACTGCGCACTAATGGAGAATAAAAACGATCTCCATTGGACGAAATGGTGGCTACTGCGGGAGTCGAATCGGACGCTACTGCTACTGCAGGTTCTTGGATAGCTGCTTTCCCATTTGATTCTTCCTTCGGCATTTCTACGACGGTCGGTGATGCTTCGGGCGCTACTTCTTCTCCTTCCGTAGCGATGACAGCGATGACCTTACCAATCTCCACGACCGTATCTTCTTCAAATAAGATCTCCGCAATGGTGCCTGCCACCGGAGACGGCACTTCAGAATCCACTTTATCGGTAGCAATTTCTAAAATCGGTTCATCCAACTCCACCGTATCACCGACCCCTTTGAGCCATTTAAGGATGGTTGCTTCGACTATACTTTCGCCCATTTTGGGCATGACGAGTTCTACTTTTGCCATTTTATTTGATTGTTTTAGAGTAACTGTTTAGGTACCCGCAGGTTTTTGTCATAAAATGCCCTTTTTGCGCCTGCCTACCCCTGTAGGCCTGCCTACCCCTGTAGCCTGCCTGCCCCTGTAGCCTGCCTGCCGCCTGCCCCTGCAGGGGCAGGCAGGTCTATGTTCCGTCAAAAACGGGAGTACTTAAACAGTTCTTATTTTTTAGGACTTCGGCAAAGTTAAGTTTCTTTTTTCACAAGAAAAACCTTTCTAAGCAGATTAAGTGCTAAGACTGACGAAAATTCTATGTTTGTCAAACGATTTTCACCTAATTGAAGTTTCTTTGCTACCGTTTTATCTTTGGACGCAGCGGCAATCCATATGGTGCCTACCGGTTTGTCGGGAGTTCCTCCGGTAGGGCCGGCAATTCCGGTGGTAGCGACTCCATAGTCTGTGCCCAGTGCCTTTCGTACGCCATTAGCCATCTCTTCGGCAGTTGCTCGACTGACGGCACCATATTTTTCTAGTGTTTTGGATTGTACTCCCAGTATATTTTCCTTCACTTCATTGGCGTAAGCTACCACGGTTCCTTTGAAGTAAGCAGAGGCGCCGGAGTTGACTGTAATTAAGTGAGCGATATGCCCACCGGTACAACTTTCCGCAGTGGCTAATGTGGCTTTTTGTGCGACCAACAGTTGCCCGATGGCTTGCGCAAAATTAATGTCCTCTTCTGCCACCAACAATGAGCCAATCTCCTGTCTTATTTTTTCGGCAACGGAATCGATGGCTTGCGCCAAAACAAGCGCATCATCATGCTCCCCGCTTATTCGCAAACGTATGGTACCCAGCTTCGGCAAGTAAGCCAAACTTAAAAAATCGGGCATCTGCCCTTCCATTTTTTCCAATCTTTCAGAAAGAGAGCTTTCAGGGATGCCGGCGACCAAAAATGTCTTGTGCAAGATATGCCTATCACCGGCTTTCGCCAAAAGCTTGGGGATTATTTCTTCCCGCATGATGCTCTTCATTTCACGAGGAACTCCCGGTATGGCCACAAATATCCGGTTATTGCGCTCAAACCACATGCCGGGGGCCGTACCCAAGGCATTATCCAACAGGATGGCTGACTTAGGTAAAAAACTCTGCCGACGATGAGAATCGGAAACTTCCACTTGATATTGCGTTAATTTCGCCTTCATTTTTGCGAAAGCATCATCGTTAAACACCAATTCGGCCCCAAAATAATCCGCTAATACAGAAACAGTCAAATCATCTTTCGTCGGCCCCAAACCTCCCGTCAAAATCACTATATCCGCTAAGTTCGCGGCAAAATCTAATCCTTTTTTAATATCTTCTGCACCGTCTCCCACCGTCATTTTACCAACCGTCTCCACACCTATCGGGGCCAATGCTTGCGCAATCCATCCCGAATTGGTATCTGTTACCTGTCCGATTAATAATTCGTCCCCGATGGTGATGATGTATGCCTTCATGTTTAAGTTTTGAGCAAAGGTATTGATTTTCCCATTGTTGTTGGGAGTTTATATTTATTCAGGATTAATTTTGATTAAATCATTGGAGTGCGTGATATAATTGATGTGCCATGGTTATTATGCGTTTTGGTTTAAAAAATGGTGAATTTCCGGTATATTTGTTTTCACAAAAAATCAACAGTATGTTTAACTTGAAATTTATTTTGTTTGTCACGGGACTGGTTATTTTATCTTGCCGTAGTGAAACGACTAAAGACTATGCGACCATCTCAGGAAAAATTACCAATCACTTGGGTAAAGACGGTAGCCTGCGTTCGGAAGATGGCTATCGAAAAGTGATAAAAATCAATAAAGATGGAACGTTTTCTGATACCGTACATGTGGGAGGCAAAGGAAAACTATTTGCTTTTAGCGATGGTAATGAAGTGACGACGGTTTTTCTTAAAGACGGATACGATCTTCATCTTGTCCTTGATACAGATGAATTTGACGAAACGATTAAATATACCGGAAAGGGGGCTGAAAATAATAATTATCTCGCCCAAAAGCTATTACTGAATGAGTCGTTATTTACTTCGGAAGTCTTTGGTCTCGAAGAGGAGGACTTTAAGGGTGCTTTAGAGAAAAATACAGATAAACTGTTTGCTTTTTTAGAAGAAACAAAGGGACTGGATGCTGATTTAATTGCTGAAGAAAAAATTGAAATTCAAGATTCTAAGGCCAATATGATGGAAACCTACTCGGAGATAAAGGCTACAAGAGAAGCGAATGCTAAACTGAATGGTTTGCCTTCTCCACCTTTTAACAATTTTGAAAACTATCAAGGGGGAACGACTTCTTTGTCTGACTTAAAAGGCAAGTACGTTTATGTTGACGTTTGGGCGACTTGGTGCGGCCCTTGCAAAGCTGAAATTCCTTATCTAAAACGATTAGAAGAAAAATACCGCAATAAAAATATTGCTTTTGTGAGTATTTCTGTGGACGAAAAAGAAGATTACGACGCTTGGCGCAAAATGATTAAAGCTAAAGAAATGGGCGGAGTGCAATTATTCGCAGATAAATCTTGGAAGTCCGATTTTTGTCAGGCCTATCATATCCATAGTATTCCGCGTTTTATTTTGATTGATCCGGCCGGGAATGTCGTTAATGCGGACATGAGCCGTCCTTCTGAAGAAGCAACAGTGGAGACATTGGATAAATTGTTGTCGCACTAAAAAGGCAGGGTATGCCTATGGTTATTCATTATGATGTAGGTCCGCTTGGGCGACAAGGTGCCTAGGCTAGTTGATAAAGGTTCAGGCTTTGGTAGATCTCCTCCCAAAATGAACGAACATCCCCCAATAAACGTTTAGTCGAATCAAACCAAGATTTATGCAATACCGACAATCCCCTACTTATCCAACCCTTTCTGCGCAAGCAAAAAAGAAAATTCTAGTCCTAGACGGAGCCATGGGCACGATGATTCAGCGCTACAAACTCCAAGAAGCAGATTTTCGGGGAGAGCGATTTGTGCATCATCCCAAAGATTTGATGGGCAATAATGACCTGTTGTCATTGACTCGACCGGATATTATTGAAGCGATTCATAAGAAGTATTTGGAGGCGGGGGCAGACATTTTGGAGACCAATACTTTTAGTGGGACGGTCATTGCGCAAGCGGACTATGGACTGGAAGAATGGGTTTATGAACTCAACTATGAGTCCGCAAAAATAGCCCGAAAGGCAGCCGACGAATATACTGCCAAAAATCCGGAGAAGCCAAGGTTTGTAGCTGGCTCGATGGGCCCAACTAATAAAACAGCGTCCATTTCGCCGGATGTCAATGATCCCGGGGCGCGGGGTATTACCTTTGATGAATTGGTGGATGCTTATTACACGCAGGCTAAGGGTTTGGTCGAAGGTGGCGCGGATATTTTATTGGTAGAGACCATATTTGATACATTGAATGCCAAGGCTGCATTGTTTGCCATTGATCAATTATTCGAAGAAAAGGGGATGCAGTGGCCGATTATGGTGTCGGGAACGATAACGGATGCGAGCGGACGGACGCTTTCGGGGCAAACAGTAGAAGCCTTTTGGATTTCAATTAGCCACATGGACTTGTTTAGTATTGGGTTGAATTGTGCCTTGGGTGCCAAGGAGATGCGCCCGCATATTGAGACTTTGTCCCGGTTGCACCCGGGTTTGGTGAGTTCCTATCCCAATGCCGGTTTGCCAAATGAATTTGGCGAATACGACCAAAGCCCGGAAGAAATGAAGGGCTATATCCGTGATTTTGTGGCGAATCGCTTTGTCAATATTGTAGGGGGATGCTGTGGAACGACTCCGGATCATATTAAATTGATGGCAGAAGCTTGTGAAGGGATGCCGCCAAGGATTCCGGTAGAAGCCCCGACGGAGACGATGTTGAGCGGCTTGGAGCCATTAATCTTTACAGAAAATACGAATTTTGTCAATGTTGGGGAACGAACCAATGTGACGGGGTCTCGAAAGTTTGCCCGGCTCATCAAGGAAGGAAAGTTTGCGGAAGCACTCTCCGTCGCCTTGCAGCAAGTCGAAAATGGTGCCCAAATCATCGACATCAATATGGATGAAGCCATGTTGGATTCTGAAAAGGAGATGACTCGGTTTATGAATTTGGTTGCTTCGGAGCCGGATATTAGCAAGGTGCCGATTATGTTGGATTCGTCTAAATTTTCGGTGATAGAAGCCGGCTTGAAGTGTATGCAGGGCAAGGGCGTGGTCAATTCTATCTCGCTAAAGGAAGGGGAAGAAGATTTTTTGGCGAAAGCGAAATTAATCAAAAGGTATGGAGCGGCTATGATTGTCATGGCATTTGATGAAGTGGGGCAAGCGGATACGATGGAGCGTAAAGTAGAAATCTGTGAGCGAGCCTATCGTCTCCTTACGGAAAAAGTCGGGGTGAAGCCCCAAGATATTATCTTCGACCCTAATATTTTTGCGGTAGCGACTGGTATCGAAGGGCACAATCGGTATGCGATTAATTTCATCGAAGCCACGCGTATCATCAAGGAAAAAATGCCTTTGACGAAAGTCAGTGGTGGTGTAAGCAATGTGTCTTTCTCTTTTCGGGGAAATAATGCCGTCCGGGAAGCCATGCACGCATCCTTCTTGTATCATGCTATTCAGGCGGGTATGGATATGGGCATCGTGAATGCGGGGATGATTGAAGTGTATGAAGAAATTCCCAAGGATTTATTGGAAAAAATAGAAGATGTGCTTTTTGACCGTAAGGTCGATGCAACGGAAGCTTTAGTGGATTTTGCGGAAGGGTTTAAAGGGGCAAAAAAGGCGCGGGTAAAAGATATGTCTTGGCGGGCAGGCTCGGTTGAAGAACGATTGTCTCACTCCTTGGTCAAGGGAATTACTGAATTTATCATCGAAGATACGAAGGAGGCTTACGCAAAATATGATACCCCTTTGGAAGTGATTGAAGGACCATTGATGGATGGAATGGGCATCGTGGGCAAGTTATTTGGGGAAGGCAAGATGTTTTTGCCGCAAGTTGTCAAAAGTGCTCGGGTGATGAAGCAAGCAGTCGCTTGGTTGACGCCGTATATAGAAGCGGAAAAGGTGGAGTCCGGAGCGAAAGCTCGTGGAAAAATCTTGATGGCCACCGTAAAAGGAGATGTGCATGACATCGGGAAAAACATTGTCGGTGTCGTATTGGGGTGCAATAATTATGAGATTATCGACATTGGGGTGATGGTCCCTTCGGACAAGATTCTTTCTGTGGCGAAGGAAGAAGGGGTGGATATTATTGGATTAAGCGGGTTGATTACGCCTTCGTTGGACGAGATGGTGCATATTGCCAAGGAGATGGAGCGATTGGAGATGGATATTCCCTTGATGGTAGGCGGTGCCACCACTTCAAAAGTACATACTGCCGTGAAAATTGCCCAAGAATACAGTGGCCCTGTGGTTCATGCTTTGGATGCCTCGGTGAGTGTGACTATTGCTAGTCAGTTGTTGAGTGATACGGATAAGGCAGCCTTTGTGGAGCAAACCAATATAGAATATGAGCGGATGCGTCAAGCGAGAGCCAACCGGCAATCGTCAAGGGTGTATCTTTCGATAAAAGATGCCCGTGCGAATAAATTGCCCATGGATTGGGATAATTATGAACCACCAACGCCTAATTTTTTGGGGACGAAGGTTTTTGATGATTATGCCCTTTCGGAAATTGCAGAATATATTGATTGGACACCATTTTTCTCTAGTTGGCAATTGGCGGGGAAATATCCGGCTATTTTGGATGATGAAGTCGTGGGAGAAGAAGCGACTAAGCTTTTCCTAGATGCGAAGGTCATGTTAAAGAAAATCCTTGCGGAAAAATGGTTGCAAGCGAAGGCGGTCATCGGAATATTCCCCGTAAATTCTGTCAATGACGATGATATTGAAGTATATTTTGACAAAAGTCGCACTCAAAAACAAGTTTTATTAAGTCATTTGCGCCAGCAGCTCAAAAAAGGCAAAGGGCGTCCTAATCGGAGCCTAACCGATTACTTGGCTCCAAAATCCAGTGGAAAAGCGGATTATATGGGTGCTTTTGCGGTGACGGCCGGAATTGGGATTGAGTCGCATGTGGCTCGGTTTGAAGCGGCGCATGATGATTATTCGGCCATTCTGGTTAAGGCATTGGCGGATCGGTTGGCGGAAGCCTTTGCAGAATTGATGCATGAGCGGGTGCGAAAGGAATTTTGGGGCTATGAGCAAGGTGCCAAATTGAGTGCCGAAGAATTGGCGGCGGAGCAATATCAAGGTATTCGTCCGGCACCGGGTTATCCGGCCTGTCCGGAGCATACAGAAAAAGGGAAGTTATTTGATTTGTTGAATGTGGAGGAAGAGATTGGTATTCGGCTGACGGAGAGTTATGCGATGTATCCGGCGGCTTCGGTAAGTGGTTGGTATTTTTCACATCCGGAAGCTCGATATTTCGGCATTGGTAAGATTACGCAGGAGCAAGTGGAAGATTATGCCAAAAGGAAGGGGATGAGTGTGGAAGAGGCAGGGCGGTGGTTGGCTCCTAATTTGGTTTAGGGTGAATAAGGGGATGTATGGGTTTAGGGTGACGAGGGAGACAAGGCGTGCCTTGTCTGTACGGGGGGGGATTTATTGGGCTTGGTTCATATTTGGATTTTAGCAATAAAATACGCAACTTTGCCCAGCATTTTTAAATAGCAAAATGGAATCACAAGAAAAGTATTATATCGAAGATGATGAAATCACCCTGAAGGAGCTGATTTTGAAGCTGAAGGAGTTTTGGGCTTATCTTTGGGAGCGAAAAGTTCCTATTATTATCATTAGCATTTTGATGGCGGCCATTTTTGCTGTTAAGACAAAGCTTAAACCCACGGAGTATCAAGCATCTCTTACTTTTATGGTGGAAGAAGATACTGGTGGTGGCGCGGGAATTGGAGGCATATTGAGTCAGTTTGGTTTTGGTGGTGGTGGAAGTGAGTACAATCTTCAAAAGATATTAACCCTATCCAAGTCTATGCGTATTGCCAGTGAAGTGATTTTGGATACAGGTGTGGTCGATGGGAAGAGTGATTTGTATGGAAATCACATTATCGACTTGTATGAATTCCGCAAAAAGAAATCTTGGAAAAAACCGGAAAATGGATTAGATGGCTTTTATTTTGGAGATAAAAGTAGGAGTCAAAAGGCAAAAAACTTAGCCCTTAAATCCGTTTTTGGAAAAGTGATAGGAGGAAAAAAGACCAAGAATCCACTTTATTCAAGCTCTGTTGATGAAGATACGGGTATCATGACCCTTTCAGTTAAATCAAAGTCTGCGGATTTGTCCTTAGGTTTGGTGAAGAATTTCTTTGAGCATTTGAGTGAGTATTATATCGAAAAATCTACAGAGAAGGCAGAGTCAACTTATGCTATTTTGAAAGCAAAGACAGACTCCATACACAATTTGCTAGGGCAAAAAGAATATGCCTTGGCTCAGTTCAGGGATAAAAATAGGGGTGTTTATTTGAATAAAGTGAAAGTGAAGGAGCAGCAATTAATGACTCAGATTCAGGCCTTGCGAATGGCATGGGGCGAATCACTAAAGAATCAAGAAATGGCCGATTACGCCCTTAAAGAGCAGACACCTTTTATTCAACCTATTGATGAGCCATTTGCACCTATTGCTCCGATACCTAATTCGTTATTGAAAGCTTTGGTTATTGGTGGGTTTTTGGGTGGATTTTTGGCGGTGGTGTATTATCTATTTCGTAAAATAATTAAAGATGCTATAGCATAGGAATCTGTCTAAGATGGCACGCCCCTGTTAGGTGTCAAATGGTCGAGTCGGTCTTAGTTCAGAGTAGATACTTTATTCTTAATCTTTCCCATCTCCTAAGCACCAAATTAAGTCAAAAATAGTCGTGAATAAATAAATTGTA
>JANTGI010000009.1 GCA_024762995.1 Saprospiraceae bacterium
AAATACCTTGCCGAAAAAAGAAACCATCCAAGTAAAAACCGTATTTTTGCCTTAAAAATAACTGATTAGTACCGGATTTCACCCTAAACAGTTACTAACAGTTTATACATCTAACGGCACAGACATTATGACTAATCCCCAGGCAGCAAAACAACAAAAATTTGGCACCTTTCTAGGCGTCTATACCCCCAGCATCTTGACTATTCTGGGATTAATCATGTACCTACGTTTTGGCTGGGTCGTTGGTAATGTGGGACTTATCCAGACCATTGTCATTGTATTAATGGCTAGTTCTATTACTTTTATTACCGGCTTGAGTGCCTCGGCGATTGCTACTAATATCAAAGTCGGGGTTGGTGGAGAATACTATCTCATTTCCAGAAGTTTGGGCTTAGAGCCGGGAGGTGCCATTGGGATTCCTTTATATCTTTGTCGAACACTGAGTGTTACTTTTTATAGTTTTGGTTTAGCGGAAGCCATATTAGTGCTATGGCCTGAATCTTGGGGGCATTTGCCGCCCCACGCAATACAAATCGGAGCCATGGTGATCATCCTTTTAGTCACCATCCTTTCGGGAAAAAGTGCCGGTTTGGTACTAAAAACCCAAATACCCATCATGATTATTGTAGGAGCATCGATTGTGGCTTTGATTATTGGGGTCTTGACGAAAGACATCCATGCCCCTATTTTACGTGCGAATTATTCCACAGCACCACAAGGTTTTTGGTACGTTTTTGCGGTATTCTTTCCGGCAGTTACGGGCTTCACCGCCGGAGTCGGGATGAGCGGAGACCTAAAAGACCCCCAAAAGTCCATTCCGATAGGAACGTTAGGGGCAGTTGTCTCCGGTGCCATAATCTACTTAATTATTCCTTTAGTCTTATCGATAACAGGTGCCCTGACCATCCGGCAACTAGCTGACCCTAATGCCGGTGTGACGATATGGACAAGACTAGCCATATTGGGTCCTTGGATTGTCTATCCGGCAGTTTGGGGCGCAGTATTGTCTTCTGCATTTGGAAGTATATTGGGTGGCCCAAGGATTTTACAAGCCTTATCGATGGATGGGCTTGCGCCAAAATTCTTGTCCAAACTCTCCAAATCCGGCCAACCTACCGTAGCCACTTGGATTAGCGGGGTTATCGCTTTATTAGCCGTATTTTTGGGGAGTCTAAACACTATTGCTCAATATGTTTCCGTCTTGTTTTTGACATTATATGTGGCCATTAATCTCAGTGCGGCGATTGAGCAACTTATCAAAGAACCGTCTTATCGACCGAGAATTCATGTCCCTTGGTACATCTCTCTAATCGGAGCAATCGCGGCGATTGTTGTAATGATATTGATTAATCCTTGGGCATTCGTATTTGCTTTTGGATTAGAATTAGTCATTTTAGCCTACTTGGTCTCCAAAAAAATGGAACAACAATGGGGAGATGCTGCAGCAGGTATTTGGATGCGTGTCAGCCGCTTTGCCTTACTTAAACTCAATGCCCGAAAAATACATCCAAGGAATTGGCGGCCGATTCTACTTCTTTTTGTCAGAGACATCAAAGACCGTATTGATATTGTTCGATTCGCTGCGTTATTAGGTCAAAATAGCGGAGTATTGACCATCTCCAAACTCATCACTCCCGACCAAAAAGAAGATTTGCACTCCAGAAACGAAGTCGCTTTCCGAATGCAAAAAGACCTTAAAGCAGAAGGATTAGAAGCTTTTACGGAAGTAAATATAGCTAATGACTTCAAAACAGGAATGTATCAAGTCGCTGCTTCCCATGGTATCGCCGGTCTAAAAACCAATACCGTCGTATTCGGTTGGTCGCTCCAAGATGCAAGCAAAATCCAAGAGCTAAAAATCATCAACAACCTATCAAGAAGTGGTAAAAACATCCTACTCCTTCACTTCAATCAGCCTTTTAGCGAAAGCAAAGATAAACGTATCGATATCTGGTGGGGAGGAAAAGATACTAATGGCGACCTAATGCTACTCCTTGCCTACTTGATACGCCTCAACAGAAAATGGGAAAAGGTAAAAATCAACATCTTCTCTAAGGTAAATACCACCCAAGATGGAGACTCGCTTCATAAAAAAATCTCTAGTGCCGTCAAAGAAGCCCGAATGCAAGCCCATATCGAGCTATTTGTCCGTCCTAATGATTCTTTTGTCCCCGTTTTACACGAAGTAAGTGCCTCCGCAGACTTGGTTTTCTTGGGACTCGCACACAATATCCAAGATTTTGAGTCCAATGCCCGGTTTATTGATACGGTCATCTCCGGGCTCAAAGTAGTCGCCTTTGTGCAAAACAATTCTATGGAAAATGAAATTCCGGTGATTTTTTAGGCAAACATGGAATACCGAAACGATTTATCGTCAGAAAATGAAACGTTTATGACGGTCGAAAGCCAACCGCATGCCTAAATTCCCAACTTCTTTAAGACACCCAAAGCCAGCCTACGCAGGCATATAATCCATCTGCCCCAACTTCTTCAACATCCTAGCATGATCGGCAATCGCTGCCGCAAAAGTAGGTTGTTGATAATAGGGAAGACCATATTTTTTGGCTTTCTCTTGGACGATTTTGGACAGTGCCGGATAATGCACGTGGCAGATATTAGGAAACAAATGGTGCTCTATCTGAAAATTCAACCCACCAATCAACCAAGTCAATACTTTTGACTTATTCCCAAAATTATTGGTCGTTTTTAGTTGATGCACGGCGACGACATCCTCCATATTGTTTTCTCCATTAGGCTGTGGGAAGGCTGTTTCTTCCACCACATGAGCCGGTTGAAACACTAAGCTCAAAATCAAGCCCGCCACCAAATGCTTAATCATAAAGGCAACCAAAATGTACCAAGCGGGCACAGAAAGAAGGACAATCGGAAGAACCACCACCACAAAGACATAGAGTACCTTTGTCAGTAAAATGCGCAAAATAGCTTCCCGATAGGACGCTTCTTGCTTTAGGATATCCATTCTCTTATACAGCGCCAAATCTTTAAAATCCTTACCAACCACCCAATAAATCGTCATCAAACTATACAAAAACCAAGCGTAAAGATGTTGATAATTATGGGCTTTTAATCGTTTGGTTCGCGGGGTAAAACGCATTAATTTGCCGGGATTCAAGTCTTGATCCAACCCGTCAATATTGGTGAATGAATGGTGCAATACATTGTGCTGCAATCTCCAGTTAATGGCACTTCCACCGGCAATATTAATTAAATTACCGAGCAGCGTATTGACCCATTTTTTCTTGGAGTAAGCCCCGTGATTGGCATCGTGCATGATGGTTAACCCAACCCCGGACATTCCAAGCCCCATCAAGACATAAGTCCCGATAATGCTCCAAATATTAGTATAACCGGCAAGAAGCATGACGATATATGGCACCACATAAAGGGAAATCATAAAAATCGTCTTTAAAATCATGCTGGTATTGGCATATTTGGAGATATTGTTCTCCTTGAAATAGGCATTAACGCTTTTGCGCAATTCTTTGGCAAAATTGGCGTATTCGCCTTTTCTCGGAAACTTTACTAATTCCATTTTTTATCGTTTGGTTGCAAAAAAATTCTCTTTCTCCCGTTCGTTTTCTTCTTAACGCAAGCAAAATAGGCAAGATTATCCGAACTGACCTAACTTTCACCTTTTTTTTTGGCTTTAGTGACTTTTGTCAGTGGTTTTGGCTTTGTTCTTTGGGGTTGAACTTGCTAAAGGTCTCTGGGCACTCTTAAGAAATTGAGGTATCACTACCTTCATTTTAGTGTAGTTGGCGGGTTGGCTTATATCATTCATTATCTTCGTAATAATATGAGTAATCAATTCCTTTCATAAACATTTCTCGGTCATTAATTTTGTCAGTTAAAGCATTTTTTAAAAGTCGTTTTAAGGTGCTACTATTGGTCGGGCTTTGCATCATTGCATTCATATAATCTCTTTTGCTTATTTTACTCCAATCAACACATTTTTTCAATCGCTTTTTTAATATCAAATCCAACCATATTCGAGTGCTTCTACCATTACCTTCCATAAAAGGATGTGCAATATTCATTTCTACATATTTGTCAATAATTTCATCAAATGTTGTTTCAGGCATTTCTTCTATTTGCTTTAATATATCACCTAAAAAACGAGATACCGCAAATTGAAAACCACCTTTTGCTATGTTTTTCTGTCTAATTTGTCCAGCAAAATCATATAATCCACCAAATAGATATGCGTGTATTTGTTGTAATCCTTTTGCTGTACCAACTTCTATGCTATTGATAAAAGAACTTTCAAATAAAGCATACGCTTTTGTTTTACTTTTCCCGTCTATACTTTCATCGCTGTATGTAAACCATTCTATAAATCGGTTTGCTTTTTTGCCTGGAAATTCTTTGCCCAAAGCAATAATTCCGTCATAATCTAACATATCGGTTAGACGTTTCCTTCCATCCGGGGCAAGAATTTTCAACTGGGTAGTGGCACTAACCACTTGGCTATTCTCTTTTTTTAGTTTGGCTTTGAGATATTTCCAGTAATTTCGAGTTTTGTTGTAATCATCTTGGTCTGTAAGCACTGCTATGATATCCAATACGGAAAACCACCATTTGGAATTTTCATCATCCCAAATAGCACGGACTTCACGGTCATCAAAAAAACGTATGGATATTCTTTCTTTACTCATAATTTTATTCTTTCTGAAATTTAATTTTTATTGGTTACTTTTTAATGACCGCCAACGTGCCTATGCCAACCAAAAACTCCCACAATATACAAAAAACTTTAAACAAACAAGAAAAGTACTCTTGTTTATTTCTCAATCATCTAGTGCACTGCGGTCTCCACAGACACACCCCAATTTCACCCACCCCCATAAATATCAAAAAAAAACCTACTTTTACACCCGAATAATGAGCATCTTAAAAAAATTAGCCGGGGATACCGCCATTTACGGACTGAGTAGCATACTTGGACGGTTGATTAACTATGCCTTGGTGCCATTTTATACACGGGTATTTTTAGAAGAAGAATATGGTGTTATCTCTGATCTATATGCTTGGACTGCTTTGGTGATGGTGATTTTTGTGTTTCGGATGGAGACATCATTTTTTCGATTTTACAATAAGGATGGGGTAGGAGAAAAAGCTTTTCCGACGGCGATGATGAGTGTGGGATTGGAAGCGATTTTCTTTTCGGGATTGATGATTATTTTTTCGGATTCGATTGCGGAGTGGTTGCACTATCCGGGCAAAGGGCTTTATGTGACCATTTTTGCGTTGATTTTGGGGTTTGATGCGATATCGGAGATACCTTACGCCAAATTGCGGGCAGACTCTCGCCCGATACGCTTTGCCACGATTCGATTGACCAATATTATCGTCAATGTATCCGCTAATCTATTTTTCTTGGTGGCGATGCCTTGGGTGCTTCAAAACTATGAAACCGGAGCCTTACATGATTTTGCGCAAGCAATCTATCGCCCGGAATTTGGGATTGGATATGTCTTTTTGTCCAATGTTTTGGCTTCGTTGGTCACTTTTTTGATGCTCCTTCCGGAAATATTACGCACTCGCTGGACGCTAAATATCACTATGTGGAAACAGATGGTTTGGTATGCCGCCCCTTTGGTTGTCGCCGGATTTGCGGGAATTATCAACGAGGTCATCGACCGGACTTTGTTAAAAACGCATTTGCCGGGTTCCCTTTCAGAAAATCTAGCCCAAGTCGGTATTTACTCCGCTAATTACAAGATTGCGACGCTGTTGGCGCTATTTACGCAGGCCTATCGCTATGCGGCCGAACCTTTCTTTTTTGCGCAAGCGAAAGACAAAAATGCGCCAAATGTCTATGCCAAATCGACCTATTATTTCTTTTTGGCATCTTCCGTCGGGGTGATTCTGATTGGTTCTTGGTTGGATGTCATCATCTTAATTTTGGGAAAAGGCTTCCGGGAAGGCTTGGGAATTGTGCCGATTATTTTATTTGCCAATCTCTTTTTGGGTATTTTTTATAACATGGCGATTTGGTACAAAATCAAAGACAAAACGTATGCCGGTGCAGTGATTGGGATTATCGGTGCGTTGATTACGCTTGCGCTAAATTGGGTGCTCATCCCCAAAATCGGTTATTACGGCTCCGCTTGGGCGACCTTGGCTTGTTATTTTTCTATGACGGTGATTGTTTGGGCTTGGGGGCAAAAAATATATCCGATACCTTATCCGATTGGTAAGATGGCCGTATTTTTGGCCATTGTGATTGGTATTCTGGGTGTTAATTTTTATTTGATGCAAGAAGTCAATGATTGGGGCATGCTGTCTTATGGATTGAGGGCCTTGCTTAGTTTGATTTTTGTGGGACTGGTCGGGAAGGTTTTTGCGCAAGCACGACAACAATAGACTGTCTATTCAGCAGTAACTTTTACGACCAGATGAAAATTATCTCTAAATAATTTGGTAGCAATGGCCAAGAGTATTATTCCAAATACTTTTCGCAAGACATTCGCTCCGGACCGCCCAAGCCTTTGGCTTATCCATGTAGAGCCTTTGAGTACCACATAAACGACCAGCATGTTTAGGAAAATTGCTGCTTCTATATTAATGGCCTGATATTTTGCCCGCAAGGTCAATATCGTCGTCAAGGTACCTGCTCCGGCAATCAAAGGAAAAGCAATAGGTACGATAGACCCTGATGCGCCTTTCATCTCTTCCTTAAAAATCTGTACGCCCACAATCATCTCAAAACCCATCAAAAAGATGATAATCGCCCCTGCAACGGCAAAAGACTCTACATCCACCCCAAAGAGTCTTAATAAACCTTCTCCGGCAAACAAAAAAATCGTCATCAAAACAAAGGCAACCAATGTAGCCTGAAATGAACCAATTGTCGTCCCTTTTTTCTTCATCTCTATTATGATGGGAATAGAGCCTAAGATGTCTATAACCGAAAAGAGAATCAAAAAAACGGAAATTATCTCCTTAAAATTCATATTGCCCAATTTAGGGGCTACAACGTATAGGATAGGAAGTAGTTGCTAAATAGGGGCAATAAAGTTTTGGCCTTGCCCTGCGCAGTGTAGGCTGTAGCGGTGGGCAGACAGGTTCTTCGGTATAACAACACAACGGTATCGCTCATTCTTGGTTTTGTGGCATTGGTGGCATTGCCTGCTGCAGGCAGGGATCAATGGGCTTAGACATCAGCTATCTCCCCAAAATCACTCTTCCGTCACGATAAAAAAGCCTTCGCTGCCTTGCACCTGATATAAGGGCATCAAAACATAGCCGTTTAGCGGGGACAAAATCTTACCATGTACATCATCTGCTAAATACTCCCCTTTTTTTATGGGGGTAAAGTTACGATAGCCGGGATGCATTTTAAAAGAATCGGACGATCTAAACTGATGTTTGTAAGCCAACTTCGCCAACTTCGGCAAATGCTTGGTGTAAGCTTTCAATATATCATCATGGCGACTTTCCACATCTTCGGGCTTCACTAGGTGTATAAATCGCAGGCAATTCACAATGGCCGCCACCGACCGATTAATGGATAAAGGGTCATCATGCTGACCGGACTCAAAAGTCACCGTGACAGTCGGAATACCCAAGTTTTCTCCGTCAAAAAACTGCATAAAAGTCCCGTGCAAGGTTTCTGTTAGGTTAGAAATCACGGGAGCAAACAATCCCTTGGCCAATTCATAACTCTCTCTAGTCCCTGTAGGAATAGAAAAAATTCCGTCTTCGGCCGAAGTCGTATGCAAATCCAATAAAATGATTTTGGTCGGCTTGTAAGCCTTTATTTCATCTTTAATGACTTGATAAATGGCCACCATCTCTTTCTCTTCCGCCCGAAGTTGCGAAGGTGGCTTTGATAAGGCTTGCTCAATATTAGACCGGGTCCATTGACGATTCAAATCCACGTCAATATATCTTTTCCCGGCCTTGATGGCTGCCTTATTTCCGTATAATCCAATTATCCTGCCCTTAAATTCAAATCCGGGATTAGTGAGTGGCTCCTCTTTAAGCATCTTAAACAAAAGCCTAAGAGCATGTACCCCCGCCAATTCATTACCATGCATCCCGCCAACAGCGATAACCAAAGGCCCGTGTCCGCCTTCAAACGCTCCAATATATCTGTCTTGTTTCATTCTTAGTCGATGTATTCTACCTTGTGTAAAAAACGAAGGCCCAAAGAAATTTCAAAAGTCAAATTCGTAATACTTCTTTGGGGAGTACTTGTCGGCCCATTTCCGACGGAACCACAAGTATTAATAATTCCTGTAATGGCCGGTTGCTCGTATTGACGTGAAAAATCAGGATTAACCGTAAACTCAATCAAACCTCCAAGCAAATCCGTAAAGGGAAATTCAAATCCTCCTCCAAAAATAGCACCATAATTAAATTTCTTAATAAACTCCTTCTTATCATACGGATAGATTCCGTAACAAGTATTGTATTGTTGAAATTGCGCCAGATTGGTCTTCAAGGTATATTCTCCACGGACACCCAGTAGATAATAGGGCGTCAAGTTGCCCATCACATTTAGTTTTTTCTTAGCCCCGACGGACAGAGCCAAGTTATTAAATCTTATGGCAAAATCTTGGTCAAAACGCTGCCCACCGGTACTAAATAGAGTAGTCCGCATGGATGTGCCCCTAGCGTGGTATCCTGCTTGCGCAAAAATTGTAAACCTTGGGTCTTCGGGCAATTCTTCAATCGCTGCAATAATGTGATAGCTTGTCAGTGGGTTGCGTCGTCCTAATTGATTGTCCCATTTTTGCATCCCCAAGGAAAGCCCACCCTTTAAGGTGTAAACCGCCCCCTGCGCTTGTGCAAAATGAAGACTAAGAAACCAAGCAAAAACAATGTACAAAAAACCTTTCATATCGTTGGTATTCAACTAGTTAGCTATACCAACAAAGGCATATTGTCAGCACGCTACCTAAATAAATTCTCCAATTTATCAAAAAATCCGGCTCCGGATTTAGCTTTAGAATCGTTTGGAGGGTTGAAGTTAGGCATATTTTGCATTTTTTTCAACAAGTCTCTCTCTTCTCTAGTTAATTTTTGTGGAGACCAGATATTAACCACGACTAATTGGTCGCCGGTCTCATACCTTTGGACGGAAGGAAATCCTTTGCCACGTAGGCGCAAAACCTTACCGGCAGGCGTACCGGCTTCGATTTTTATCTTTGCTTTTCCCGTCAGGGTCGGCACTTCTACGGAAGTCCCCAACGCTACATCCGCATAATTGAGATGTAAATCATAGATAACATGGTTGCCTTCTCTACGGAAGTATTCATGTGGTTTTTCTTTGATGGTAATCAGTAAGTCGCCGGCCGGCCCGTCATTAGGCCCTGCATTCCCATTCCCGCGCATGGAAAGCTGCATTTCATCACTTACTCCCGGCGGAATATCAATGGAGATAATTTCAAAATCTTTTTGGGTACCGACACCGTGACAGCTCGGACATTTTGCCGTAATAGTCTTACCTGTACCGTGACAGCTTGGGCAAGCCACAGTTGTTTGCATTTGTCCCAAAAAAGTAGAGCGGATTTGCTTTACATATCCGGAGCCATGACAAGTAGAGCAAGTAGAGATGGCGTTGGAATCTTTGGCGCCGGAGCCGTGGCACACCTTACAAGTAACGTCTTTTTTGACTTTAATTTTCTTAGTAATCCCCTTGGCAATTTCTTCCAGGGATAATTCGACCTTAATATGTAAGTTACTTCCTCGTTTGGCAGAGTTTCTAGATTGAGCTCGGCTTCCGCCAAAAAAAGACTCAAATCCACCGGCACCACCAAATACATCTCCAAATTGAGAAAAAATATCTTCCATGGTATAGCCGCCGGCATGTCCGCCGCCGGTCTGTCCATTCACACCTGCATGACCAAAGCGATCATATCTCGCCCTTTTGTCATCATCCGACAATACATCATAGGCTTCCGCCGCTTCCTTAAACTTTTCTTCGGCATGGGCGTCGTCCGGGTTTCTATCCGGATGATACTTCATAGCCATCTTTCGATAAGCCTTTTTGATGGTAATTTTGTCGGCCGATTTTTCGACGCTCAAAATTTCGTAATAATCCCTTTTTGTCATTTCTGTGTTTTTTACCTTTTTGGTTTTTTGGCTTATCGGGGTCTATTCTGCTACAACTACTTTCGCAAAACGCAATATCTTGTCATGGATAAAGTATCCTTTTTCAAGAGTATCAACGATTTTTCCTTTCATCTCCGGAGTCGGTGCAGGTGTACTGGTAACCGCTTCGTGGTATTCAGGATTAAAATCTTCACCGGTGGTTTGCATGGGCTTTACGCCCAATTTTTCTAGGGTAGATTTTAACTTATGATACACCAAGCTTACTCCTTCGCTAAAATCTTCTTGCTCAGCCGCTCTATCAAAGTCGTCCACCACGGGAAGGATTTGTTTTACGGTTTTTACGGCACAATTTTCGGCTTGTTCCAATTGAGTTTTGGAAGCACGTTTCCTAAAATTTTGAAATTCTGCCATTAAACGAAGATACTTATCTCGAGCTTCTTCTAACTCCAGTTCCAGTTGCTCTTCTTTAGTCTTGGGTTCTTCTTTGCCAACAGTGTCTTCTTTGGTGTCTTCCGCCAAAGTTTCTTCGATTAAAGTCTCTTTTTCTTTAGACTTGGCTTTGTGATTTCTATTGGCTTGATCTGTTTTATTCTTTTTACGTTTCATGTTTTTCATTATTTTCTGCAAAGATGACGGAATATTATTTTTCATATTTGTTCTGCCTTGCAGTAAATTATAGGTCATCAATTACTCTGCCATCCACTAAAAAAGGACAAAATGTCACTTTTTGTTTGAAAATTTAGTTAGAATCCTGTCAATTTTACGAAAAGATGGATTAATTGCTATTATGACACCCTTTGGATCAACTAAAAACTTTGTCGGGATGCTTTTTACATCGTATCTATTGGCTATTGACATAGGACCATTTTGGCTCTCCATGAGGTGATTGGGCCAGTCCAATTTATCTTTTTGAATCGCCGCTTTCCAAGCGTTTTCATTATTTTCCAGTGCGATACTGATGATTTCCAGCCCGTGATTTTTATGTTTATTATAAATTTTAACAACCTTGGGGTTGGCTCTTCGACATGGCCCACACCAACTTGCCCAAAAATCTATCAAGACATATTTTCCCCGAAAATCTTCTAAATCTATCTTTTTGCCCGCAAGGGTAGTCCCGGATATCGGCGGGGCAAGTTGATGACTGATGTCCTTGGGCTGGTTTGATTTATGATACCAAAACAGGGCAATGAGTGCCACCACCACCATCACGTAAAATGGATCTATTTTTTTCTTCATCTTCAAACGTTATTTTGTGCCCTAGAAACAGCGCGATACTTGAATTTGTTGCCTGGTAGCTATTTAGGTCGGGCCGGCTTTGGCCCAAAAAAAGCTCTTTTGGTGTCTAAAAACGGGAATATCGAAGCAATTTCAATTAAAAACACCACAAAATGAAATGAACCCAATAAATATTGAGTTAAATAAGTCAAGTTTGAGTCTAAAAAACTTACCCATTGGCACCTGCTGGCATTTTTGGCTCAAAACATGTATTTTTGTCTTTGAAAGTAATATAAAAAAAATGTTTAATTTTCAAAATTTCTTAGAACGTTCTGCTTTTGGAGTTTCCGCCTATATTGGCGAAAAAATCGGTGTTGCTTCTTCCAGAGTAAGATTGTATTTTATCTATTTGTCCTGCGCCACTTTTGGTTCTCCGATTATCATTTATCTATTTCTTGCTTTTTGGCTGAATATCAAAAAGTATATACAAGAACGTCGGCTGCTGTCTGATTAACAGATTTTTCGAGCCAAAATCTGACATTCGATATATAGTCAAAAAGCCATCCTGATTGCTCGGGATGGCTTTTTTTATCTTAAGAGATTGGGTGCCTAATTAAGGCCCCGTGTTTTCAAGTAGAAAATAATAACTGATGTATTACTCTTCTACTACTTCAAACTCTACTTTTGTCACAACGTCTTTATGAAGAGTCACGGTAGCGTGATAGACACCGATAGTTTTCACTTCATCTTCTAATTCGATGTATTTGCGTTCCACATCGATATTGTGTGCATCTGCAATAGCTTTGGCGATTTGCACATTGGTAACGGAGCCAAATATTTTGCCTGTTTCTCCGACTTTAGCACCAATTTTTAACACGGCGGTGGCCAATTGGTTAGCGATGATTTCTGCTTTAGCTCTTGCTTCGGCTTCAATGGCGTCTTCTTTGGCGCGAAGCGAATCAAGCTGCTTCATGTTAGATTTGTTAGCGATAACTGCCAATCCGTTAGGAATAAGGAAATTACGGGCATAACCGTCTTTGACGGTAACAACAGTGTGTTTTGACCCCACCTTATCCACATTTTGCAATAAAATGATATCCATTTCAAAAGATTTTAAATGTGAGAAAAACTTACTTAAGCTGGTCAGCCACGTAAGGTAAAATAGCTAAGTGTCTTGCTCTTTTTACGGCAGTAGCCACTTTGCGTTGATACTTCAAGGAATTACCGGTGATACGTCTAGGCAATAATTTTCCTTGTGGATTGATAAATTGCAAAAGGAAATCAGGATCCTTATAGTCAATGTATTTGATGCCAAATTTTTTAAATCGGCAGTATTTTTTTCTTTGCTCCCCAATGTTTGGGTTGTTCAAAAACTTTATATCATCTCTTGATGCCATTTTTTCTTTGTTTTAAGGTTTAACGATTACTTTTTTTCTCCGGCTTAGCTTCTTTCTTTTTGGTGCCGATTTTGCCGTCTCTTTTGTCTTGGTTGTATTTGACTCCAAATTTGTCCAGACGAACGGTCAAAAAGCGCAAAATACGTTCATCACGTTTTAGGGCTAATTCAAACTTGTCCATGAACTCTCCGGTCGGAGATGAAAACTCAATGCAGTAATATACACCGGATGAACATTTTTTGATGGGATATGCCAATTGGCGCAAGCCCATCTCATCCAAGTGAGTGATACTACATCCGGAATCCTTCAATAGATCTTGGTAAGTAACCGCTGTCGATTTTAATTCATCGCCCGACAGCACTGGGTTTACGATGAAAGTAACTTCATAATTCTTCATTTATATCGAAGTTTGGTGAAAAAATTGGCTGCAAAGGTACGGGGTTTTTGCTTAAGTAGCAAAAAATATTTTTAGCCTGCTTTCTTTGCGCAATCCGGGGTGGGCTCTGGCATCATTCATCCGCCAAAAAAACTGAATCAACTAATCACTTACCTACATTTTTACTAAAAAATTTTCACCTAAAATTCTTTTGAGTATGCGACATAATGTGGGAATTTTAATAGGTTCAACCTGCTGCATCGGGCAGGCCCGCCTGCATCGGGCAGGCCCGCCTGCATCGGGCAGGTTGAATAAAAAAACAGTCGTAGGGGTTAATGAGCCAATCATATTACGTTCCCCATTGTCATGCACTTAAATAATTTGGAGTTTTTTTTTAGAACTAAAATGTCCATATAGGCCCAATCCTTGATAGAGAAATTATCAAATATCAAATTGAGCGACATACTGCTGTGGGCAAATCTTGGAAAGTTCAGCAATTCCGAAATAAAGACAACCGTAGCCCCTAGGATAGATTATGCCTTTACTCTCACAATCAACTTGCTTCCAAAGATTTATTGACACAAATAATACCCTGCATCTCCTTGGATATTAAATAAAAACTCACTATATTAGCGGCAGTAAAGTAATACACATAGAATTTTGTGGTATATCGGGTATTATTTACTTGTGCAGGCAATAATTGTCAGTTATTACCAGGGTATTTGGGACAGCTGCCACAGCCAGGAAATTTGCCTTTTGCAGGGATAGAAATCAATAATGCAATTTTTAGTGTCGGAAGAGATAAACCTTACGCTACTAATTATTTTAGTAATATGCATAACGGGATTGTAGCTGATAAATCCTTCGTAGTTTCTTATTATTCGGAAATGAATGATTTGCATCAACAACCCGCTTCACAGGGCGATAAAGATGGATGTGGGATAAAGTCCAAGAATAGCTTTATTGTGTCCAACCATTCAACAATTAACCATGCCCGAATAGGTATTGAAAGCCAATCAGACTATTATGTACAATCTAAGAATGATGTCATTTCGAATATTTTGGAAGGTGTAGATATTCGGGGTATCTGGTTGAGCCCTGCAATAGAAGATGATACCATAAAGGACTTTACTTTTGCTGGCATTGCCCTTAGTTATCCAAAGTATCAGCTTTCGGCTACTATTCAGCGTAATTATATACAGGCAGAACAACTAGTTGGGATGATTTTCACGGGGATACCTTATGGAAAAAATCTTTCCTACAATGAGATAACTGATAATCGAATTATTATTGACGGTACTGGTTATGGCATTTACGCTAATTCTTCTGGAAAGTTAGGTATTCAAGACAACTCTGTTTTACTTTCTTATCCGGATCAGATTTTTTCAAGTGGGATTAGACTGGGTGATGCAAGATATAACTACATTCATGGGAATTCATTATCTAGAACAGCAACGGGAACATTATCCGGCTTTGATGGAGAAGGGCTTGTAATTAATCAATCTCCGAATAATACTATTTGTAACAATATAACAAGTGGCTGGGTTATTGGTAACTTTTTCGCGAATGGTTGTGCAAATACTAGCTTTAAGTTTAATCAGATTGGTAAAAACGTAAGGGGAGTATGGATAAATACATCTTCCAACATCGGAAAACAAATTCACCATGGTAATGCTTGGACTGATGGTGATCGGAGTGCTTTTCATTTAGATCCTGATATTGGAATTAGAAAATTGTCTCAATTCCAAATTAACACTTGTGATGTGCCAAAGTGGCCGAACTATATCTTTCCAGCTCAAGACTGTGAAACCAGCACTAGTGATGATTGGTTTTTTAGAACGGATAAAGACCCTTTTTTACTTGTCACTTGCGACCCAATTTTTAACTTTAAAAATCATCCACCAAAGGAAGAGACCATTAGAGAGAATGACATCAGTTTGGTCAATGGCGCATTTAAAAATACCCAATATGGCGAAATGCTAAATTGGGAACAAAGTCGCTATCTTTATCGAAAGATGTATAACCAAGAAGAGCTAATTGGGCTTAACTATCAAACAGATGCTTTCTTCTTTGAAAACGAAGATACGCCACTCGGAGCATTGATTGAAATTGAAGAAATGGTGAATGAAGCATATTCTATTCCCTATAATTATTATCCCAATTGGGGCGAAAGTACGGATACTATTTTGTCAATTCTTCAAGAGATTGGGCTGCTTGAAGCACAATTGGATACTACGACGAATAGGCAAGATAGCTTAATTTTGGCTGCTCAACGAAGTACGCTATATGCCAATGTTCAAGAAGTGGCGACAGATCTAGGTGCTAAGGCCACAAGCATGGATGCGCTAAAAGCACCAATGATTACGGAGATTGCGTTAAAAAATAATGCGATTCAACCACAAACCGAAATTGAAGGATTAGAAAAGACACTAAACACTATTTATTTGGGTGTTGTGTCTGGTAAAACTGAATTAAATGCTAAAGAACAAGAAACGGTTCGTGCTATTGCCAATCGCTGTCCAATGCAATATGGTCATGTGGTGCTGAAAGCAAGAGCGATTCGAAATTTGTTTGAGCAAGTAGTTCATTATGATGATGAAAGAATATGCGCAGAAGTAGAGTCTCGCTCTTATCGTCGGAGTAATCCTGTAAAACAGGAGTCAAGCTTTGTGCTGAAACCGAATCCTGCTTATGATTTGATTCAGTTAAACTGGACAAAGCAACCACCACGTGGAGAAAAGGTTAGATTTGAGATTAGGAGCTTAGAAGGCTTTCTCATGGCTTCATGGGATTTAGACGAAAAAGCGAATGGCAAGCATTTAGACATTAGCAAAATTCAACCTGGACTTTATATCGCTCGAATATTTATTGGCAATGACATGGAGACTAAAAAAGTCATCATCCTTCGTTAATCTTAATGCCAATCCAAGACACTCTTGGATTGGTTTTTTTAATTTTTTATCATGAGAAAAGGTCTTATTTTTTTTATTTTAACACTATTTGGAGTTCAATTATGTGCTCAAAAACATGACTATATTTGGCAGATAGGTTATTCGAATGCGGATAATCCCCAAGATTCTATTTGGGGACGGACAGTAATAGATTTTAACGGCGCTCTTTCTGCTCCTAAAATATGGTACAATGGATTTCCGACCATGGATTTTCAACTAAACAACTCAGCGATATCAGATAAGGATGGCCATTTCTTATTTACCTATAATGGACATAAAATAGAAAGTCATTCTGGCTTTTTTATGGAGAATGGGTTTGGTGTTGGGCCATTGATGAAAGATAATGACTTGTTATTACAAGGCTCAATTATTTTGCCAATGCCCAGCGATACAAGTAAATATATGCTGCTGTATGGTTCATCCGATTTGGATGTTGACTTAGGCATGGCTGTTAGCTATGATTTATTTTATTCTGTCATTGATATGGAGAAAGATGGCGGTTGGGGAGAAGTAATTGAAAAGAATATTACACTAGTACATGATACATTAGGCTCTGGAGGAATTATGGCTGTGAAGCATGCCAATGGTTTAGATTGGTGGGTGCTAGTGCCCAGGTATCAAGATGGTAAATTCTATGAGATACTGTTGTCATCCCAAGGTTTACAAATAGACACAATTGAACTGAACGATTTATCACGGAATTCTGGGTTTCTGCATGTTTTTTTCTCGCCAAATGGGCAGAAGTATGCTAAATTAAAAGATATTAGTAATATTGAAGGGGAGATTTTGTCTATTTATGATTTTGATCGGTGTACTGGTCAACTTAGTGAGCCAGTTGTTATTCATGAATACCACGATGGAGCTGGAGGCATCGCCTTTTCCCCCGATTCCAAATTACTCTATCTAATGGCGCAGGACAAGATATATCAATATGACCTAGAAGCTCCAGATATAGCATCATCAGCAATATTGGTCGCTGAGCGAGATGAGTATCGAGATACAGTGGATACCCATGCAGATACATTTTATGTCAAGCCTTCTTTTTTTATGGGTATGTTGGCGGCCAATGGGAAGATTTATATTACATCCTATGGCAATAATCATGTTTATCATACTATCGATCGTCCTAATGTCCGTGGTGTAGGTTGTCGAGTTAATCAACATAGCGTTAAGCTACCTACGGTGAAGCAGGCTTTTCCCAACTTCCCCAACTACCGCCTAGGCCCGATAGATAGCAGCATCTGCGATAGTCTTGGCATTAATAATGTGCCATTGGCTCGCTTTCGATATGATCAAGATACGTTGGATTCGATGTCCTTTGATTTTATTGACTTATCGAATTATGAGCCGGCGGAGTGGCATTGGGATTTTGGAGATGGGACAACTAGTCAGGATACGAGTCCTACACACGTATATGCAGGCATAGGCGTGTATCCGGTGTGCTTGACAGTGAGCAATCAATATGGCTCCAGTACGATGTGTGATACGCTGTACCTAGGCGTGGTCGGTACGCAAGAAGCTGATTTACAGATAGATGTGCGTGTTTGGCCCAATCCATTCACGGATTATTTAGTCTTGTCTTTGTATGATTATTATCCACAAAATGCCTATATTTACTTTTATGATGTGATGGGACGGTTTCTCCGAAAGGATCGAGTGCGACATGGGGTGAATGAGTTGGATGTTCGTGATTTTCCGAAAGGGATGATTTTTTATGAAGTAAGGGATGGTGGGGTTTTGATTGGACGTGGGAAGTTGGTGGGGGAATGAGTTGTGTGAGTTTAGGAGCCTGCCTGCCTACCGCTTCGCTTGTATGGCGTCAGGCAGGTTGAGAAGTTGAGTCGCTCGCAAGCTTCGCTAGTTGAGAAGTTTAGGCTTTAGTCGCTCGCAGGCTTCGCTAGTTTAGGCGTTTTGGTACTGCCTAGCGGCATCGGCAGGGTCAACAGACACAAAAATGCCCATTTTCTGCCTGCTAACAGGGCTACCTGACCAGATAGTTTTTTTGAACGGGACAAGCGGGTCTGTCTGCCTACGGCTATCGCTTTGACTACGGCAGGAATATTTAAAGGTTTTACGGGCATCCACAGATGGCAGCCGCTAAAGCAAAGATGAGAAGTTTACTCCGGGGGCATACTCTTTTTGGAGTGAATGCGCTCTAGGATAGAGGAGGTAACACTAGGTCGAACAGAAGGGAAAGGAAAAGCACGGCGAACAATATCTTTGAGTTCTTGATCTGATTTCGGAACGATTGGTATGTGTTTCAAATCGGTAATTTTTGGAGTTGACAACACCGGACGCTGCGGTTTCGTGGTGTTATTTCTAAGGTTAGAAGAATTCTTAGCTTCCATTTCAGTGACTATTTTAATAAAATAGCCCTCGACAACAGGTCGAAAGGCTACAAAAAAAAGGTTAAATACTTTCGGAAATCCCATATTCTCTCTCGGCAAGTTCTTGCAAAGAAAGCTTTAATTTCCCTTTGGTTCTATTGATACTTGATTTAATCGTACCAAGCGGAATATCGGTAATCGCCGCAATTTCTTTATAAGGAAAATTATGGACGGCATAAAGCAAAAACACGGTCAAATTACTTTCATCTAAGGCAAGCAAAGCTTCTCGGACTTCATCCGACACGACTGCTTCAAAGCCTTTTTTCTCAATGGCATATTGATCGTTTTCTTCCATTTTGTGGTCGTCCAACTTGTAATCTTCAAAGGCGGTGATTGGAGATCTGGATTTTTTGCGATACTCATTGATAAACAAATTTCTCATGATGGTAAAAAACCATGCCTTGGCATTACTCTCAGGATTAAACTGCTCTATCTTGTCAAAAGCTTTCAAAGCCGTTTCCTGAAAAAGGTCATCGGCCGCAGCTTTACTCCTGGTCAAGTGCATAGCAAAGCCTAGTGCTTCATTTTGAAGAGGCAAAAACAAATCTTTAAAAAGTTCTTCTTTGTTTTTCATTTCTTTAGCTTTGAAACCATCGGCATTCAATGATTATCTAGGTAATACAATATTATAGAGCTTTTCGTTCCAAATAATTGAAAAAAAATTTTTTTTCTTTACAACAAAGCTCCTTATTCATATTTTGATCTGCCACCAAGGGCAGGTCGAAACCGGAGTACCTAAAAAGTCACGCTTATTTTTCCTTAAAATCCCGATTTCTAAAGGGAAATGTCCGCCCAAATTCATGATTGATATTCGATATGGCATCCATTGACGAACGCTTGACCTTGGTAAGTCGCTCTATTCTATTTGCCCACAAAAGTGCGTTCGTTTTTGTGTCCACAATAGAGGCATTGGCACGAGTAACACCTGTCGGAATATTCCCAAAATCCACTTCATTGTTTAGCCCAAAAATCCCTTCAAGTACATAAGTTCCTGTTTTCAACGCTTCCGACTCAAAATTAGTCATTAATTGATTGGATTCAATATCCACCAACATGACGGCATCGACACCGAGTATTTTACCCAACTCAGAAGGCAGTAATTCAAATGCTTCTTTCAGGGTATATCCACTTTCTTTCAAGAGCTTGTTAGTCACATTGACATCTTGCAGATTCACGCGGACTTTTCTACGACGTTTACCCATTTTACGGATGATGTGTGCTGCCAAGGCCGTTTGAAACCGATAAGCTTCCGCTTCTTCTACTTGCTCTCGTTTTTCTTGGTCTAATCGTTTGGCAATAGGTCCATTCAAATGATATTTGACCGGTACAATGGCTAATTTAGTATTAGGGCTAGCCTCCTGGTAGTAAGCTTGAGTAACGTGTCTTTTGTAGGTATTGCAGGAGGTGACAAAACTAATCAAGACGAAAAATAAAACACTGTTAAAAACTAGATTTTTCATAATTGCAGGTTTTATCTGTGATTTAATAAACCAAAAATAAGGTCGAATAATTTCTTAATCCACTTTAAACACGAGTTTAAGAAAATATTAATACAAGCTACTACTGAACTAGGGTGCACTAGATTATAAAATGTTAAAAACAATTAACACATCACGGTATGACTTCTGTTGTTTTAAAGAGAATAAATCTAATAAAATCTACAAAAAATCGTACCTTGAGCCTTGTTTTGAGCCTGTGGTAAAAATACTGGATGTTTTTTTGCGCAAGCTCTCCATTATTGAACACAACTACTTTTAAGATGAAAACTAGACTTTTTCTTATTTTTGGCCTGCTTGGCCTTGTATTTTTCACTTCTTGTCGATCGGATCATCCCGCAGAAACGACGACTAAGGACAAGACAGATGCTCAAGAGCAAAAAGAGGATTTCCAATGGATTGCGGAACGATTTGATGACAAAAAAATACTGCGATATCAGGTTCCCGGCTTTGATCAACTAAGCCTTCAGCAAAAAAAATTAGTTTATTTTTTGGCGCAAGCAGGGTATAGCGGAAGAGATATTATTTGGGACACCAATTATCGTTACAATCTGGAAATTCGTCGTGCGTTGGAGAAGATTTACACGCATACGAAGACTGACAAAACAACTGCGGATTGGAAGAATTTTGAGACCTATCTCAAAAATGTATGGTTTTCTAACGGCATCCACCACCACTACTCTTACGATAAATTTAACCCTAAATTTTCGCAAGAATATTTTGAAAAACTAATGAAAGAAGTGGGCGTCAGCTTATCCAAAGAAGCCTTGGTTGCCATGTTTGACCCCAATGTGGACAAGAAAAAAGTCACGGTGGACCCCAATGTGGATATTATTAAAGAATCTGCCGTCAACTTTTATGACCCGTCGATTACTCAAAAGGAAGTAGAAGATTTTTATAAGAAGAAAATGGCTAATGCCGGCGACCATCCCATTTCTTATGGATTAAACTCCAAGTTGGTGCGCAATCCGGATGGCTCCCTTTCGGAAAAAGTGTGGAAAGCAGACGGAATGTACGGTGAAGCCATCAAGGAAATCATCCCCTGGCTGGAAAAAGCCAAGACTGTTGCCGAAAATGACAATCAGCGAAAAGGTTTTGATTTGTTAATTCACTATTACAAAACCGGCGACTTAAAGACTTGGGACGACTATAATGTCCAATGGGTAAAAACCACCAAAGGAGACGTTGATTATATCAACTCTTTTATTGAGGTATATAATGATCCCAAAGGATTTCGGGGCTCCTACGAATCCATTATCGAAATCAACGATTTTGACGCTTCCAAAAGAATGAGTGCCGTGGCGAGCGAAGCACAATGGTTTGAAGACCACTCCCCAATCATGGATGAACACAAAAAGAAGAAAGTAGTAGGTGTCAGTTATAAGGTCGTCAATGTAGCGGCCGAATCCGGAGACGCATCTCCTTCGACTCCCATTGGTGTCAATCTACCGAATGCCAACTGGATTCGTGCTACTCATGGCTCCAAGTCCGTAAGTTTGGGCAATCTGATTGAGGCTTATGCCAAATCTTCTGCCGGCACCCTCCTTAAAGAATTTGCCTACGACCAGGCTGAAATTGACAGGGTTCAAAAATATGGAGACATTGCCGATAAAATGCACACGGCCTTACATGAAGTCATCGGACACGCCAGCGGAAAACTAAACCCCGGCGTCGGGACTCCTAAAGAAACAGTCAAAAACTATGCTTCCGCCTTAGAAGAAGCCAGAGCGGACTTGGTGGGTCTTTATTATTTGATGGATCCAAAACTGGTTGAACTTGGCCTGATCCCTAGCCTTGATGCGGGTAAAGCGGCTTATGATGACTACATTCGCAACGGAATAATGACCCAAATGCGAAGGATATTACCCGGCAAAGACTTGGAAGAAGCGCACATGCGTAACCGGCAAATGGTCGCACTCTGGGCTTATGAAAACGGTAAAAAAGACAATGTCATCGAAAAAATCACCAGAGACGGTAAGACTTACTTTCATATCACAGATTATGATAAATTGCGCACTTTATTCGGAAAATTATTGAGAGAATGTCAGCGCATCAAGTCAGAAGGAGACTATCAAGGAGCAAAGTTTTTATTTGAGACTTATGGACGTAAATTAGACCAAGATTTACACAAAGAAGTCTTAGCGCGCTCCAAAAAATTAAATATTGCTCCTTATGGTGGCTTTATCAATCCTGAATTGGTCCCCATCAAAGATAAAGAAGGGTCAATCATCGACATTCAAATAAGATACCCGACAGATTTTGCCAGTCAGATGTTAGATTACAGCAAACGTTATGGTTTTTTGCCTGTCAGAAATTAGGGTAGCAGTTGGGCCTGATCTAAATCAGAGTCATTGGTGATTAAAAAAAACCTTTCTCCCCGAAATTTTTTTTCGCGTATGGGCGAATATAGCCGCTCACCGATTATGCCGCAGCCTTTGCCAATTATCTCGGCAAAGGCTGCACTTTTTGTAATCTAACCGCACATTTCATTATTTTAATAACTTGGTCACCACTGTTTTTTTAGCTATTAACCCACACAACAAAGGAATTTACCATTAAAAATCTATCTTGTAATAAAACACAGGAAGTAAGCCCAGCTGATATTCTTCTTGAATCGGATTTCCACTAGGATGATCCGGCGCCCAACTTAATTTTAGAATATTTTTAATACCCAACAAATTCACAATATCTAAGGCAAATTCGTGGGTCATCCTTGGTCTATTCCATTTATAATTCAACTTCAAATCCAAACGAAAATAATCTCTAAATTTTCGGGTATTGAAAGTGCTGTCTTCAAATATAACTTCTTGATTATCAATTGATTTTTGAATATCAGGATAACCATACCAGCGTCCACCGGCATAAGTAATTTTTGAACCGATATTCAGGGTATTATTGCCTTTTATTAAAAATTCTTTGGCCACTAAAGCATTGACAGCGTATTGCCCGTTAAAGGTTGTATTTCTCCATATTTCATCGCTTCCTTTATATTTAGAATCAAAAATAGATGCTGTCAATAAATAATAATATCCCCTTGAAAAGGATTTTTCTATTGTTAATTCCACACCATAATTTTTACCGACTCCTTTATTAACCAAAGTCGTATCTGAGAAAAATCTGGAAAATCCGGAACCGACATTAATCATAGAAAAAGAGCTTGGATTAACTTGGATTGGAATCTCTGATAAATATTGATAATAGGTTTCCATTTTTAGATGCACCGTCGGTGACAGTACCCTATCATAAGACAAAACAGCTTGCTTGCTTTTAGTTAATCCCATCTCTTTGTTTTCTTGAATAGGTTTTCCATTTTTAATTTTATTACCATAATAATACAAATAAGGGCTTTGAATCTGCGAATGCATCCCCAGCCCAATCGCCCATTTATCTTTTGGCGTAAGCTGATAAGTCAACCCTAACCTAGGCTCAAAGGGAGAAAAACTATTATTATTCATGCCAAAATACAAGGCCGTGAGACCGGCTACCATCGTCCATTTGTCATCCAATTTATACTTGTATTGCACAAAAGGCTGTAACAAAGGAGCGGAATCATCGGCATCCCAACGTTTTTTCCACGGTGTAAATACCATTTTTCCCGTAAGGGTATCTCGCGTATAGGTCCGCACACTATCCAATAAGTTAATCAAATAGTTTTCGCCATAAAGCCCGTATTTTAGGGAGCTCTTTCGAGAAAACTTTTTGTTGACGGTCACATTAGCCACCAATTTGGAGATGTTGAACTGATAATTAAGATTATTAACGGAAGTATCCAACACAAAAAAACCGTCTGTATTAACATGTCGATCAAAAACCCGATGGGTCGCATTAACTTGCTGGCCTGTCATCGCTAAAGTCGCTTTTAGTAGGGTCGATTTGTTGAATGACTTAGAATAAGAAATACCACCCACTCCCATTTTGGAAGCAAAGTATTGGTCGCGATCATTATCACCGTACAACAAGGTCTCTTCATCCGGTTTTTCTTGGTTAGACAAAACAATATCAATACTACTTTTGCCCCCGATTCCCCAAAAAGCCAAGTTGCTATTATTTTTTAGTGGAAAGTTTAGCCGGAAGGCGCCATCTTGGTATTTCGGTGTGGCATTGGTACCCACATTAATATTCAAACTACTAAATAACTGCAAGGTGGAGTAACGATAAGAAGCAAAGAAAGAAGACCGGTTGCTTTTAGAAATCGGTCCTTCGGCAAATAACTCTGTACCCAAAAAACCTAGCTGTCCTGAAAATTCATACTTTTCATTATTTCCATTTCGCATTCGTAGATCAAAAGCACCGGCAATACTATTCCCATATTCAGCGGGAAAAGCACCGGTAAAAAAATCAGAATTGGCCAAATATTTATTATTCAATATAGATGCCGGCCCTCCCGAAGTACCGGGAATCGCAAAGTGATTGGGATTTGGGATATTGACCCCGTTTAATCTCCATAAAACACCTGCCGGCGAATTGCCCCGAATAACAATGTCATTACGGCTATCATCAGCCCCTTGAACTCCGGCAAAATTAGAGGCCATCCTTCCCGGGTCTCCCCGACTTCCTGCATAGCGGTCGGTCTCTTCCACCGAAAATTGTCTGGCAGAGACGGTGGCCATTTCATTGACCAACTCCCCTTTTCGTCTGGCTTTTACTTCAACGGCGACCAATTCAATAGCGGATTCTTCCATTTCTACAGAAAGTATAACTTCCTTTCCTGAAGTAACAATTATATTGCTTAAGGTAATCGTTTCGTAACCCAAATAGGAAAACTGCACTTCTGACCGCCCAAGTGGAACGTCCGGGACTCGATAGATTCCATTCTCATCAGTGCTTGCGCCAAAACTTTCCCCATTTGATGCGATAACCATTACATTAACACCAATAAGCGGCACACCACTTTCTTTTTCTGAAACAGTGCCCCGAATTGTTTGCTTTAAATCTTGCGCAAAAGTATATTGTCCAAAAAATCCAAATAATAGAAAAATCCAGATATATCTCATTGTCTTATTTTTGCGGCTAATTTAAACAAAATATGTCGTGGTCAAAAATATGGAAGAGAATAGAATAAAATTTTTGTAATCAGAAAAAATGATAAAATTTACTTTTCAGACAGTTGGACACACTAGAACTCCCCCACTATGACTCGCACAGTCTTGTCCCTTTGAATATTTTTATAAGCACTCCAAAAACCATCACGAAAACTCAGATATCGAAGATCTCATCCTATCCAAACTTTTGCACATTCTTTCTATATAGATTTTTGATTTCCCGAAGGAGCTCCGGTTTGATGGTCGGCTTAAAGATACGCACCATATCAACAATACCATCATCCATGTAAAATGCGCCGTTGGCAATATCGAAACTAGAATCAGAGATATTGTTTTTTACCTGTTCAGTGATTTTTCGAAAGACTTCCCAATTGACCTGTTTATCCAACAATACATAGCTCATTTCTTTCCGGGCACGGTCCAAAAATATCCCATCATCAATAGGCTCTAAATAATAGAACTTTTTCAAATTTATCAAAGCTTCTTCTGCATCACCCATACGTCTGGATTTCATCATAGCAAATCCTTCTTGAATCAAAGCCTTTTGTACAGGTTCAATTTCAGAAAAGCTCGAAAAACCCTTAGCCCGAATCCCGTCAAACTTTTTATTCCACATCGAGACTTTAGACTTAGAAATATCCACATTCAAATCCAGATATTTATTAATTCTTTGTTTGGCACGAAGAATACTTTCCCATGAATGCTCTTTTTTTGTAATGAAAATAATTGATCTAGGAACGGATTGATCGACCATGGCTTGCCCGTAATATCCGGGAAACGGATGGTTTATATTTATGACAAAAGTATTTTTTACGGTATGCCCTTTTAGAGCACTTACTTTTTCTTCCTTTAAGACGTAGCCTGTTGTGGTCAATCCATTTTTCATATTCACTTATTTTCAGAGTTTACACATTATGAGAACAGATCCAAAAAAATATCATTCTTTCGGATTCACATTTCATATCTGTAAATATACTCAATATTCTCCTTTCGGAAAAAAAATTATCTTTCTTATTTTGGTTATTGTGTTTTTTTTCACCAAAGGCCGGTAAGGAACACGCCCAAAATCTCTACAAAAAAACATCTTAAGCCGCACGACTTTTGATAATCAATCCTATTTGGTATAAGCTTTGCCCCGACTTATTTGGTTTTAGGCTATTTTTCAACTAATTTTGGTTTTTGGGTAAATTGCACCAAGCAAAAAACTCATAACACATTGAAAATCAAATAATTATGACCAAACCTGGTATAAAAGTTTTTGCTCCGGCTACAGTAGCCAATTTAGGATGTGGATTTGACATCTTAGGTCTGGCTTTAAATCAACCCGGAGATGAAATAATAGCACGGATGACCGAAAATGCAGGTCAGGTTATTATTTCCAAGATTACAGGAGCAAAGGGTCAGCTCCCTTACGAGCCCACAAAGAATACAGCAGGAATGGCTGCCTTGGCATTTCTCAAAAACCAAAGAGCTGATTTTGGTTTAGATTTAGAGATACATAAAAAAATGCCTATTGGAAGTGGATTAGGCAGTAGCTCTGCAAGTGCAGTAGCTGCTGTTGTCGCAGCCAACGCATTTCTAAAACATCCGCTACATCGGAGAGATTTGCTACCATTTGCCATTGCCGGCGAAAAAGTGGCATCCGGCTCTGCTCATGCAGACAATGTTGCCCCAGCCTTAATAGGTGGAATTGTCTTAGCCCGAGATGTAGATGACATTCACCGTATTATACCACCAAAGTCCTTGTATGTAGTTGTTATTTATCCGGAATTACAGATTTTAACAAGTGAAGCTCGCGCTTTACTTTCTAACCAAGTCAGTCTTGGGGCCCATATTCAGCAATCCGCCAATCTCGGTGGTCTTTTATTAGGTTTTGAGAGAAGTGATTTTGGACTTATCAAAAGGTCACTAAAAGACATCATCATTGAGCCGCAGAGAGCAGACATGATTCCGGGTTTTTATGATGTAAAAGATGCGGCCTTGGTGAATGGCGCTTTGGGCTGTAGTATTTCCGGGGCCGGGCCATCTTTATTTGCACTCTGCGACAATTCGTTTATTGCCAATAATGTTGCCGAAGCCATGGTCAAAGCTTTTGCTAAGCATAAGATTGAAGCCAAACCATATATTTCAGAAGTCAACAAGGAAGGCGCAAAAATTTACTAAAAATGATGAAGCTATACAGCACCAAGAATAAGCAACAAGAATTCACTCTTGGAGAAGCCGTATTAAAGGGGCTTCCCGACGACAATGGGCTCTTTATGCCTGCTCACATTCCAAAACTTCCTGACCATTTTTTCAAGAAGTTACCCGAGATGTCATTTCCGGAGTTATCATTTGCTGTTGCCTATGCATTGATTGACGGAGCCATCCCCTATCAAGAGCTAGAAAAAATCGTTTTTGAATCCATTGACTTTCCGGCGCCTGTGGTTCGTTTAGACGAACAAACTCGAATATTAGAGTTATTCCATGGCCCTACGTTGGCCTTCAAAGACTTTGGGGCTCGATTCATGGCCAGAACGATGAGTTATTTCAATCGCACAGAAAAGAGTGAGTTGACCATATTGGTCGCCACATCCGGTGATACCGGTGGTGCTGTCGCTTCCGGTTTTTATGATATTCCTGGAATTAATGTGATTATCTTATATCCAAAGGGCAAAGTAAGTCATCTTCAAGAGCAACAATTAACCACTTTAGGCAAAAACATTACGGCTTTGGAAGTTGATGGGACCTTTGATGATTGCCAAGCGTTGGTCAAAAAAGCCTTTTTGGATAAGGATGTCACCCAACATTTGAGAATTAGCTCTGCCAATTCAATCAATATTGCTCGATTAATTCCGCAATCCTTTTATTATTTTGAAGCTTGGAAACAGGTCTTTCAAGGACAGCCCCCTGTATTTATTACGCCTAGTGGCAATTTTGGCAATATTACCGCCGGATTGTTTGCACAAAAAATGGGCCTTCCCGTAAAGAAATTTATTGCCGCCAATAATGCGAATAACATCTTCTACAAGTATTTACAAACAGGCGAATACCATCCCAAACCATCCATCCAGACCATTTCAAACGCCATGGACGTAGGAGCGCCATCTAATTTTGCGAGAATAATGGACTTGTATGGTTCCACGTGGAACAATGTGAAGGCAGATATTGATGGCTTTACGGTCAACGATGATGCTACCCTTTCAGGTATAAACCAAGTTTTTACTAAATATCAATACATTATTGATCCCCATGGTGCTGTTGGTTATCTTGCTTTTAAAGAATATCAAAAGAAAAATCCGGATGATATGGGCATTATTTTAGAAACCGCCCATCCGTCCAAATTTATTGATGTCCTACCGGAACCCATTTCAAAGAAGGTGATTATCCCTGAGCGTCTAGCCGTCCTTGCGGAAAAAACTAAAGTGGCAACACCTATGTCCATTCAGTACAAAGATTTTAAGGAATACTTGCTAAATAGATGAATGTTCCACGTGGAACATTCTTTCATAAAGAGCATATTTGTCTATCAAATATGCTCTTTTTTTATCCAAAATAAGGAGAAATTGTTATTTGCAACATTGTTAATCCAGATAGTTAATGTTGGAAAAAGGTAATACTTAAACTAAGCAAACTTGGAGATTTTCAGATTTTTACTTCAAAATTACATAGACGAATGTTCCACGTGGAACATTTAAGCTTCTATAATCTTCTCAGTATCGTAATAATAACAGACAACTGTACCCAGTAAATATTTCAGATACTCCTACCAGAACATCTTAAAGCTACCTAAACGCAGAATAAGGTATTATAAAGCTATTGAAACCTGGGATAGGTAAAATAATACTACTCTTAAGTGACTAAACGCTGGTATGAATGAGAAATTTCTATCATTATGTCAGGCACACTAAGTTCCCCAATTCAAGAATTTTGATTTTCAAACTGATTAAAAGTTGGGTTAAACAATAAACTTTTGAAGTTACCATAAAAAAAATCCTTCTTAATTATCCCCAAATCCAGCTTTGGAAAACTATAAAAACAACAAACAACCATTATAGATGATGAAATTGTAATCCGGAAAAACCACAAAGGGTTAGGACTAATATAATCAAAATAATATCCAAAGATGGAAATCTAAATGGGCGAGAAAATCTAATTGGATTAAATCAATCAAAACTACGGGATGGATAAAATAATTTATTACCATGAAAGTATGCATGCTTAAAACAAAAGTTCGCCAACTCCGGAAATGTGATTTTTTAAACCGTTGATAATTTAGATTAAGTAGAAGTACGTGTAGTGCTTTTAGAAAATGCTTCCAGCTTTCCATACATCTAGGAATGGAGAACGATACATCAATCAATTCAGACTAATTAGAAGAAGAAGAATTTAATTGATATCATTCAGACAAACATCTAACTAAAAAATATAGATCAGGTATGGCCATAAAAAATCAGAAAAGAGAAAAGAACTCAATCAAAAAAATGTAGAGTCCATATCAAGAATTTTTCATAAAATAGCCATAAATCTCAAAAAAAGGACAAAAAGTAGCATTTTTTAAAACAAGTAAAAAAATAGACATTTCAATTTTTGAATTTTTGTACTATACAATAAATATGACCTGAATCATAGCAAAAGGAATCACTAATCAATAAGAGCAAAATTACCCAATTGAAATTTGTATATAAAATCTTAAAGAGCTAACTTTACGAACTTACATCCAAAGGAGTGAGACCGAACAAATTTGTCCATTTAAAAACCAAATTATGGAAACTAAAAAAATAAGAAACATAGTCTTGCTTGGACACTCGGGTTCAGGCAAATCAACATTTGCCGAGACTATGCTATTTGAAGCCGGTGCCATCAAACGTCGCGGTACCATCCAAGAAGGAAATACAATTTCTGATTTTACAAATATTGAGAAGGAAAAACAAAATTCTATTTTTTCTTCTCTTATGCACTTGAATTGGCGAGGCAATAGAATTAATATCATGGACACGCCGGGATTAGATGATTTAATCGGTGAAGTTATTTCTTCCATGAAAGTAGCCGATACAGGTGTCATGATTCTTAATGCAAAAAGTGGAGTAGAAGTAGGTACTGAAATTCTTTGGGACTATACTAATGACTACAAGACCCCGATGGTTTTTGTAATCAACCAACTGGATCATGAGAATGCCAATTTTGATGAAACTTTAGCGCAAGCCAAACAAAGATTTGGAAACAAGGTCCTACCCTTTCAATATCCGCTGAACATAGGCAAAGACTTTAATACAATCATTGATGCGCTCAGAATGGTCATGTATGTCTTCCCTCCTGAAGGCGGCAAACCGGAAAAACAGCCCATCCCTGAATCAGAAAAAGGACGGGCCCAGGAAATGCACAATGCTTTAGTAGAAGCAGCAGCAGAAAATGACGAAGCACTCATGGAAAAGTTTTTCGATGACGGAAGCCTAACGGAAGAAGAACTCGCCGAAGGCTTGACTAAAGGGCTTGCTAATCATGACATATTCCCTGTTTTTTGCGCAAGCGCCGAAAAAAATATGGGCTCCGGAAGAATCATGGGATTTCTTAACGACATTGCTCCTTCTCCTGCAGATCGAGCTGATGCCAAATTACAAGATGGCACCACATTAAAATGTAGTAAGGATGATGACACATCTATCTTTATTTACAAAACAATGTCAGAACCGGGAGTCGGTAACCTATCCTACTTTAAAGTAATGTCCGGGAAATTAACGACAGGACAAGAATTGGTCAATGCAGAAAATGGAACAACGGAAAGATTTTCTCAAATCTATGTCGCCAACGGAAAAGTAAGAGAACACCAAGACGAGTTATTGGCAGGAGATTTAGGCGTAACCGTAAAATTAAAAAATACCCACACCAATAATACGCTAAACAAAAAAGGGGTTGAAAGAAAAATAGAACCTATCCATTTTCCGGAACCCAGACACCGTGCAGCTGTTGTAGCTCCTTCTAGCTCAGAAGTAGAAAAAATGGCGAAAGCCTTACATGCAATCCATGAAGAAGATCCCACATTGATTGTGGAATTTTCAAAAGAGTTAAAACAAACTATATTACACGGACAAGGCAAACTTCATTTCGACATAGTTAAGTACAAAGCAAACAAGGTGTATAAAGTGGACTTTATTTTTGAAAGACCTAAAATACCGTATAGAGAGACCATCACTAAAGCTGCAGACGAACAATACCGCCATAAAAAGCAGAGTGGTGGTTCCGGACAATTTGCGGAAGTCCACATGCGCATTGAGCCCTATTATGATAACATGCCAGACCCGGAAGGTCTAACCGTAAGAAAAAAAGAAATAGAAGATTTGCCTTGGGGAGGAAAACTAGCATTCTACTGGTGTATAGTAGGTGGTTCCATTGATGCAAGATTTGCTAACGCCATCAAAAAAGGTATTCTCCAAAAAATGGAAGAAGGTCCTTTGACCGGCTCCAATTGTCGAGATATTAGAGTAAGCATTTATGATGGAAAAATGCACCAGGTTGATTCTAATGATATGGCCTTTATGATTGCCTCTGCACAGGCATTCAAAAATGCTTTCCATAAAGCGTCACCACAAATAATGGAACCTATTTATGCAGTAAATATTCTTTGTGACAATGATGTAATGGGAGATGTGATGAGTGATTTAAATACCAGAAGGGCGATGATATTAGGAATGGATACTGAAGGTCATTATCAAAAGATTACCGCAAAAGTTCCATTAAAAGAATTGTATAATTATTCTTCTAGTTTGCGTTCAATCACACAAGGTAAGGCGAAATTTTCCAGAAGATTTTTGGAATATGCCCAAACCCCACACGATGTACAACAAGAGTTAGTTAATGCTTACAAGGCAGAAATGGCTGATGCTTAATGAGTTATGCACATTAAAATTAAAAAAGGGCAATTTTTTATTAAAATTGTCCTTTTTTTTTATTGTTCAACTGCAACATATAACATTTAAATCATGGTGAATTATAATTTTAATTATAGCTGAATATATTATTAAAAAAAATATCATCATTTATTAAACTTGCAATCTTAATAAAACAAATTTTTAATAAATGAAATTTAGTATTAAAAATATATAAACTTAAATATACACATCTTAAAATCCCACATGAAATTTGATTACCTAAAATGACTTTCAAAATATTCTAAATAATAATTTTCTTTTGATCTCATCACCCTTTGATCATCCAGCGTTTTATCATCATAGCCAAGAAGATGCAAAAAGCCGTGTACAATAACCCGGAATAATTCCTGATCAAAACCAACATGCAATTTGGAGGCATTACTGCGAACAGTATCAATACTGATAAAAATATCTGTTTCAATAGGGCTACCGAAGTCCATTAAAGGAAAGGTAATAATATCCGTATAGTAATCGTGAGAAAGGTGCTCCTGATTAATTTTGAGAATATAATCGTCAGAGCAAAAAATAATATTGGCAGAGTTGAGTGAATTTTGTTCAGAACTAACTACATCATCCAACCACTCTTTAACGGACTGTTCATAGCCAAAAGAGAATTCAATATCTTCCGTAAAAAAAAATACTTTAGAATCAGACATTAAAACAAAGCTCTACAGTAGAGCCATTATTCTTAAATTTCAAGTGATCAGAAAGTTCCCGCATCAAAAAGACTCCCCGTCCTCCTTCAATGTTAATTCTTGCAACGCCTGTAGGAGAAGGAATACTGACAGGATCAAACCCTTTCCCCTCATCAGAAACCCAAAACTTTATAGTCTTGCCATTTTGATGACATTTAATAGATACATCTTTTCCGGCATGAAATTTATTACCATGTCGAATGGCGTTATTAACGGCTTCCGTTAAACTAATAAGAATCTTGCCGTAACTACCCTGATCGAGACAATAGGGAGACGTTACGTCTTCTAAGAAAGGTTCAAGCTTGTGGATATGTTCGGGATTTGAAGGTAAAGAAAGTAGTCGTTGTACTATTCCCATATTTTCAAATTTTTCCCAAAAAAATAAATAAAACGGACTTGTTCAAGGTCAATTTTACGATGTTTAGCAATGCTAGAAGAATAAAATATCCTTCTAACAGGACGCAAATTAAGGGAGTATTAACAAAAAAGCAACTAATTTTTTAAGTTAACCTAAAAAAACCCCTCAAAAAAGGGGACAATTCAGACAATAAGCCAAACTAATAAGCATAAACGGCAAAAAAATTAAATAGATTCCTTACATTGTCCCAAATATTTAAACATTTGGCCGGCTCTTTTTCAAAATAAAATGACTAGGTTTTGAGAATTTTCATCTTATCCGTCAATAAAAACATCTATTCCACCAAAAGAATAGCAGAAGAAGCTGAAAAACGCGGGCACCAAGTCATTGTCATCAACCATACAAAGTGCACGGTAAAGCTTGGATTACATAAGCCTGAAATATTTTTAAAAGGGTATAATATCATTGATTTTCCGGACGCCATCATCCCAAGAATTGGAACTACTGTCACCAAACACGGAGCCGCCGTAGTCAAACAGTTTGAAATGAATGGGATTTACAGTACGGCTAGATCCTTGGGCATACTACGTTCAAGAAACAAGGTAAGAACTTTACAAATACTTAACCGAAAGCATATCCCTATTCCACCAACCGTTTTTGCCATTAATCCACAAAATATAGACGAGCAAATAGCCTTACTTGGTGGTCCACCGGTCATCATAAAACTTCAAGAAGGGACACAAGGCAAAGGCGTTATCCTTGCAGAAACTACCAAATCTGCTAAATCTATCCTAGATACTTTCTACAAGATGGATACCAGCATAATGATTCAGCAATTTATTGAAGAATCAAACGGGGAAGATATAAGGGCATTTGTCGTTGGCGACAAAATCGTTGCAGCAATGAAAAGAATTGGGGCCGATGGAGATTTTAGATCAAATATTCATCGCGGCGGAAAAGGAGAAATGGTCCAACTCACCCAAATCGAAAAGAAAATAGCTCTGAAAGCCACCAAATACCTAGGATTACCCGTCGCCGGAGTGGACATGATTCGTTCTAAAACAGGACCTTTACTCATTGAAGTCAATAGTACACCGGGTTTGGAAGGAATCGAAGGAACCACCAAAATAAACATTGCGGAAGCCATCATCAAACATTTAGAAAATAATGTTCTCATCAAATCCTAAAAATGAAATGGTCGAAATTGCCGGTCATCGGATTGGCTTAGGGGAGTCTAAGCACATCTCCGTAGAAGTAGATCGACTACCAACCGGCCTTATGGTTGAAATTCCCGTATTTGTTTTCAACGGGAAAGAATTAGGTCCGACCATGCTACTTCAAGGAGGTTTACACGGGGATGAAGTAAACGGTGTGGAGATTATCCGCAGACTCTTAGAAGAAAAAACATTTAAAATTGAGCGTGGGTGTGTCATCGTGGTCCCCATACTAAACATTTTCGGGTTTTTAAGCACATCCAGAGAAGTATCCGGCAAAGACGTCAATCGTTATTTTCCGGGTAATAAAAATGGTTCATTAGCCAGCCGTATCGCTTACTACCATACCAAAGCCATTGCAGCCAACATAGACTTTGCCATAGATTTTCATACGGGCGGCGACCAAAGAAACAATTATCCACAAATTCGATATACCAAAGGCTCCGAACGCGGAGAAGCTTTAGCACAAATATTTAATGCACCATTCCGATTCGAATCCGCACTAATTAACAAGTCTTTCCGCAAGGAAGCCCATAAACATCACATACCCGTCATCGTCTATGAAGCGGGCGAATCCAATCGTCTAGATGATAAAGCCATAGAAATCGGCATCAAAGGCGTAAAAAATATCTTATCCCAATTAGACTTTACATCCATTAAACAACCCATTGATCAACAAAAAAGTGTCCACCTGAACAAAAGAAAATGGCTAAGAGCCCCCATAGCCGGCATGTTTCATTCACTTATAGAAAATGGTACTTTCGTAAAAAAAGGAGAAATTATAGGTAAGGTTACGGATACGTATGGTCTTACATCTGCCCCCATAAAAGCACCACAGTCCGCTTATTTGATTGCCATTAATCATTTTCCGATAGTTAAAAGGGGAGATGCTTTGTATCATATTGGGTGGTAAATGCTCAAATGACAAACGTACTTGCCACATTACCACTAGACAGAAAAGAGCCATTAATGCGCATGTTAAATCTGCCTATGCCGGCAGACAGGGCAGTATTTTATGATGCGTAGAGACAAGGGCTTGGCTAGTATCTGCTTACATCATGTACCGGGTAACGCCCACTAATGTTGTAAACGTATGGTTATATAGAGAAAGCGGTCTAAATAATGGCTTTTTAAACCAAAAATATATATATTTGTATTCCCAATACCCCAAAGAAAACACATTACTGGACATAAAACCGCACTGAACACTAATGGCTTCCCGATTACTTTGGCTTAATAAGGTCTTGTTACCTATATTAATATTGTTCTTTATTGCGCATACCCCTTCGTATGCACAAAATTTTTCTTTTTCCTACTTAGGTCCAGATTCGCTCTTTGTCGGCAACGACTGTACCGCTCCCTATCAATTCGATGGCAATGACATAATAGTAGCCTCCACCAATGGAGATAGTGTCTATTTTGAGTATGATTATGCCCGAGCGGGTATCAATTATGGAGACCCCGTACAGGCCGGCAATTCCGTGACTATGTACGTTCCGGTTTGGGACAACCAAGGTAATACGGACACATTTACATTTGATATTCAATTTCTGGATACTCTGGCTCCCATTTTTGATGCAAGTAGCCTTCCGGCAAATTATCCATTTTATGTAAGTCTCGCAGATGTCCCCCCACCGGCTAATGTCACTGCTTCAGATAACTGCGGCCCCGTTAATATCAATTTTTCTCAGTCCACCTTGATGGACACTTGCGCCGGTGGTTCATTTTATCGCACATGGACAGCCGTAGATACCTTTGGCAATCAATCAATTTTTACCCAAACGCTAGTACTTGTCGCAGATGATACGCCTCCACAGATTACCGCTTGGCCGAATAATGGACAATCGGCCTGTGAATTATTCAGTACTAACTATCCCGTTTGGCTTGCGCAAAATATGAATACCATCCAAGCTAATGACCCATCCGGAATTGCTTCTATTACCAATAATTCACCGACCGATATTACTTTCCTTTGCGATACTAATTTTGTGGTAACCTTTACCGTAACAGACAGTTGTGGAAACTCTAAAAATGCCGTAGCCAGTTATCAAGTAATCGATACCACACCACCCATCATCATCAACATCCCGCAAGATACCACCTATAATTGCGGACAAATAGAACCCGCTCTTCACCTAAACACCGGTTTGACAGCAATCGACTGCAATCAAAATTTAATAGAAATTTTTAGCGAAAGCGACACCCAAAACCCCAATCCGGAAAGTTGCAATCACTATAATTATACCATCATCAGAAATTGGACCATTCGGGATCATTGCGCCAATGAAACCAGTTTTCAACAAATTGTCACCGTCCAAGATACATTGGCCCCTTCTTTTATCGATACCATCACCGACCTTACTGTCCAATGCCAAGACGTACCCGATTTCATTGATTTAGAAGCAGTAGATGAATGTTCCGGCATCAACTACCAAAAAAACGAAACCATTAATTTGGGCAATTGCACAGAAAACTATGAAATCATCAGAACTTGGGTCGCCATCGATGCTTGCGGCAACCAAGAACAACTCTCACAAACCATAACCGTACAGGACACCATTGCTCCTTTATTTGTAGATGTACCTATAGACACCATAGTTAGCTGTGGCCATATTCCTAATCTACCTGTAATTACAGCGACGGATAATTGCGACAATAATGTAAGTATCATTTACAATGAGTCATCGACTCAAGCATCGGATTCTACTAGCTGTAACTACTACAATTACACCATCCACAGAAATTGGATTGCGGCCGATAATTGTGGCAATACAACCCAAGCTTCCCAGCAAATTACCGTAGTGGACAGCACCCCACCCACCATTTTATGTCCGACCAATCAGGTTCTTCTCAGTGACTCACTTACCTGCTCAAAAAATATGTTAATTCCAAACCCGGCTTCTTTCTTTGATGATTGTACCTTTTCGGTTACCCAAGAAAGTCTATCCAATACTGTTGACATTACTCATCCGGCCGGTACAGATGCGAATACGACACCCGTCAACCTAAATATCATTCTAAACACCACAAACCCCACTTCTTCCATCACCGAAAATATCCAATTAACCATAAATTTAAACGAAGTGGATGCAGAGTCTGCCACAGAATACTTTAGGGTCTATGGAGAAAATAACACCTTAATTGGACAAACCAATCACACCCCAAACCAATGCGGCTCAAGCACCACCACATTCACCAATATCTCTGTACAACAATTAGCTCAATGGTTGGATGACGGCTCCATCGAAATCACTCTTTTATCTGCCGGAAACGGAGAAGATGCCATCAATGATATTTGTCCCAATGGGACCGTCAGTGCCACTTTATCTTATGATTTTGCCACACCCAACTTACCTTTAAATATCCGTTATGCTATTGATGAAAATCCATTAGAGAATTGGCCGAATCCTACCAATTTCGATTTTGACGAAGGTATCCATACCGTTCAATATTTTGCAGAAGATTGCTCAGGAAATATGGACAGTTGCGCCTTTCAGATACAAATTCAAGATGCCGAACTTCCCGTCATCACCTGCCCTTTAGACACGACAATTTACGTTTCCTCTAGCGAATGCCAATCCAAAGTTTACCTACCTTATCCGCTGAATATTTCTGATAACTGCTCTTTTAGCAGTATGTTTTATTATCAAGCAGATACAATACCTATTGTTTTCACAAATAATGGAAACGCAGGGCTCATCCCTGAAAATATGACTTTTGACATTACGGGAGTCACTTCCAATGCCATTAATGATGCTCAATTAAACATCTACTTTAAAGGAGATAATGCCAATGCCGGAGAACATTTTTTAATCTATGGCGAAAATAATACCTTTCTAGGACAAACCGTGTACGGCTCTAATGCGGAAGAATGTAATCAATTTGTTTCTACCACCATCCAAGTTTCCAAGGACAGCCTAAATGAATGGGCAAGTGACGGGCATCTTCTTATTCATCTAGTACCGGAAACAGATGCCGGCACCTACACGGACTTTATCAACCCTTGTCCCAATGAAACCTCTTTTGTCTCCTTGACTTTGGATTATGAAAATACCACGATACAATATCAATTAGGGGATACATCCGGATATGTTTTGGCTGCAAAGCCCACCTCTTTAGATTTAAGTCCCAATGTCTATCCTGTGGAATACTCGGTGTTAGACAATAGCGGAAACAAAGGCACCTGTCAGTGGAACATTACAATATTGGACACCATAGCTCCTACCGCCATTGCACTCAATACGATTGTTACTGTCAATCCGTCAGGTACGACTTCTTCTAGTATTGATCCTAATATCGTCAATAGTGGTAGTTACGATAATTGTGAAATCGTCAGCATGACCCTGACACCGGAAACTTTCACCTGTGATCAAGCAGGCAATACGCTGCCTATCATTCTGACGGTCACTGACCCTTCCGGAAATATAGGGACAGATACCGCTTTGGTACAAATAAAAAACGAACCACCCAACCCCGTGTTTTCTCAAGGAGTATGCGGAAATGACACCTTATTTCTTTTTGCCAATCCACCGGCAACTAATGGGGGGATTGTTTATTCCTATGATTGGACAGGACCGAATGGATTTTCTTCGCAAGAAGCGAACCCTTATATCCCGAATCCGACTATCGCCCAAACCGGCTCCTATTCCGTAACCATTACCGGATTTACCGGCTGTACATCTTCGAACTCTGTCCAAGTTCAATTAAATGCCTTACCCGACCCTCCAATACTTACCACTAACACAACATCTGTTTGCCCCGGCGAATCTGTTACCCTAAGCACTCAGGGTTTTGCCGGCAGCAGCGTACATTATCATTGGTATCAAGGGCTTCCGCCAAATGGATTACTTTTGGGCACGACAACGACCAATGCTTTTACGATACCAAATCCCGCTCCGGGCCAGTTCAACTATTATGCAGTAGTAAATATTAATGGCTGTCAATCTTCTCAATCCAATGTAGTCAGCATCATTATTAATCCGGAAATAAATTTAGAAGTTACAGCTTCTTCCATAAGCGTTTGTCAAGGCAGCCAAGTTAATATTGGTATTAACAATCCCGTGGGCGACGTCCAATACAGTTGGAATGGTCCCAACCTTTTTACATCCACCAATGCGATTACGCATTTTACGGCTTCAGATACCAGTCAAACAGGCATGTACATCATCTCTGCAGAAAAAAATGGGTGTATCTATCAACCGGATACAACATTTGTCACTGTTCTCCAAACACCTAATGTGCCCGTCATTGCGACGAATAGCCCTCTTTGCGAAAGCGACACCTTGCAGCTAAATGTCAATAATTATGTCGCCAATCACCAACTCCACTGGCATGGCCCAAACGGAATAGACACAATTATCCAAAGCGAGTCGATTCAATTTATAGGGGACATTAATCAATCTGGTACTTGGTCCGTCTATATGGATGATGGAACATGCTCTTCCAATACCGGTCAAATTGAAATATTTGTCAACAAGGTACCGAGTCTAAGTATAGAACCCGTCGGCAACGTCTGTCTTGGAAATGTGATGACATTAGCTTATACTTCCACGCCAAATACATCAGACCAAACTTGGACCGGCCCTAATCAATTTTGGTCTAAAAACCAAGTAGAAGAAACCATCGCTATTGAAGGCATGTATTATCTGAATGCGAAGACAAGTGCAGGCTGTGAATCCAATGACTCTATTTGGGTGTCCCCGAAAATACCTCCTAAAATAACCGCGATTAGTAATACTTCTGATGGCTGTTACAACGGAGAATTGATACAGTTAAAACCTAGCGTCTTCCCGCCGGACACTTCTTATATGTATCAATGGACAGGCCCAAATGCCTATACAGCGATTGTTGCCGAGCCTTTTATTAGTAATGCCAATGAAAGTATTAATGGTTACTACAATCTTGTAGTGACAAATACATTTGGATGCGTTTCCGAAGAAAAATCTACTTTTGTCACGGGCACCAACATTCCGAAAATGCCAATTTTGGTTATTGATAATCCATCTGTATGCGAAGGCGAACCGATTAGTTTGACAATCAGTAATGATACGGCTTATTCCGGTACGGCTATGATTGATTGGCTTACGCCAAAAGGCTCATTGACCAATTCAAATACCGTATTGACCCTATCCGGTACGGATGCTCTAGATGAAGGTCAATATTATGCCATCGTATCCGAAGGAAATTGTCAATCCGATACATCCAATGGGACTTATCTAAGCATTAAACCCAGACCGGCAAAACCGGTTGGTTCCTCAAATAGCCCTATCTGTTCCGGAGAGACATTGCATCTTACGACCAATCAAATTCAGGGGGCAGTTTATTACTGGAGCGGGCAAGCCGGAAGTTTAGATAGTATTTATAATCCAACCATCAGCAAGGTTCAAAAAAATAACCACGAAGGCAACTATTTTGTGCAAACTTCCTTGGATGGCTGTACATCAGAAATCTCTGACCCAATCAATGTAATTGTCAAAGACCTACCGACCCAACCCATCATAGACTTCGAGTCTCCCGTCTGTTACTCCGGTGGCAAAATCAATCTCCAAGTATCGGAAACATCACAAGTTCCGGGTGGATTATATACTTGGATATTGGCACCCGATGATACGGTTGTCCATGCTTCATTTTTCACGAAGTATTCCACGAATGATTCAACCATCTTCCATCCCGGCAATAATTATTATGTAGCAACTGTGGAGCATGACGGCTGTACCAATATCTCAGATACCATCACGGTCGTAGTAGATGAAATACCCATCAATCAGGCAGATGCAGGTCTGGATATACTTTCTTGCGCCAATCAGACCGTTTTCTTGGAAGCACAATGGCCGACCAATGGCACCGGTATGTGGTCTCAAATTTGTGGAGACCCTCTATCCATCACCAATCCTGATACAAGCTTCACCACCATTACAGATATGATACCCGATGCCCAATATTGCTTTGAGTGGAGCCTTTCGTATGGAGGCTGCAAAAACTACTCGAAAGACACGGTATTCGTTGATATATCCACACCGGTAGAAGCCAACGCTGGCATCGACATTGATACATGTGACGTGACGACTGTTTTACTCAATGCGCAAAATACCATGGGCAAATGGACGCAATCCCAAGAGCAAGCCAATAGTGGTATGATCAAAATAACCGAAAAATATAACCCACAAACACCTATCACAGGATTAGAAAAAGGGAACTTATACACTTTCTATTGGGAGATAATAGATATGACCTGTGGAAGCAGCATAGATTCCATGACCATTCGAATTGCGGCCGGCAAACCGGATGCCGGACCGGACCAACTACTATGTAGCTTGGACAGTTGTATTACATTAAATGCAGCTCCACTCGGTACTTTTGACGTCGGACAATGGTCCACTTTTGATTCGGCTTCGGATATACTCCAACCAAGTAGTGAAAATTCGGTTGCTTGTAATCTAGCCATTGGGAGTAATCCTTTCGTTTGGACCCTCAATAATGCATCTTGTGGGGATGCGTCTAAAGATACGGTAATCATCCATTTTCAACCCACTCCCGTCGCTCATCCGGATACCTTTGATATCGACTATGGAAGACAATCTGTCATAGATGTGAGTACAAATGATGAGTATTATTCCAGCTATACAATTAATATAACCACACCTCCTAGCCACTGCAAGTTAGTATCTGAAGAACCCGATGGTTCTATCAAACTAGAACCGTATGAAGCCTATGTGGGATTGGATTTTATGAGTTATGAGATTTGCAATGAAGCTTGTGGGGCTTGTACAGAGACAACGGTCGAGTTAAGGATAGGCACCAACGCAGATTGTCAAGTTCCAACGATATTCACTCCGGACCAAGATGGAATCAATGATTATTTAGTTATTCCTTGTTTGCTAGGAAGTGAATATAATAATTCTGAACTTTCCATCTTTAACCAATGGGGAGATGAGATTTATCATGCTAAGAACTACCAAAATAATTGGGATGGTACCTATCGCGGTACACATATCCAAGAGGGCACTTACTACTATTTATTTAATTTAGGGGACGGCACGGCACCCAAAAAAGGCTTTATCACCATTAAATATTAACCCGATGAAGAATATAACAGGACTGCTTTTGATAATTGTTTTATTTTGCGCAAGCCAACTTCACGCTCAGCAAGAAGAACAATATACCATGTTTATGCTCAATAAACTCACCTACAACCCTGCTTATGCCGGAGTAGATGCCCCAATAACCCTAAATGCCACCACCCGAAATCAATGGATTGGATTCGATGGCGCACCGACCACACAGAAATTAAGTGCTGACTTTACGCTTTCGCATAAAAGAGTGGGAATGGGCTTGACTCTTGTCCACCACAAAATAGGAATCACCAACAAGATAAACTTTACCGGTAGCTACGCCTATAGGATACAAATCAATGAAGCCTATTTAGGATTTGGGATGAATGCCAGTATCAGATACCAAAGTAATAATTACAGGGACAAGCGGCTTTTTAGTTCGACGGACATCTCCATGGATAGTAGTATTCCGACAGAGGCCGAAACAGCATTCTCCCCCAATTTTGGTATAGGCATCTATTTTAAAGCAAATAAATTTTATATGGGCGCTTCCCTACCCAACATGCTCCATATACACAATACCAAGATTAATGGAATCTCCATCCCGTTAGAAAATAACCATTATTACTTCATGACGGGCTATCATATAAAACCAAGCAAAATCTTGGTTCTTTCTCCGCAAATACTCCTAAAATATGTCAATGGAGCGCCCTTAGATGCAGATATAAATCTAATGACCACTTATGACGATAAATATAAACTTGGGCTTGGATACCGTCTCGGCGGCAACATTCAAAACGCTTACGGAGAATCTATTGACTTGATGGTGGGTCTGCCTATCACTAAGGTAACATTTTTTGGGATTTCTTATGATATAACCTTATCCCAACTGAAAAAATACAATAATGGGAGCATCGAGGCCCTTCTACAGTATCGAATCAACAAATCCAAACCCGTAAACTCCATTAATCCAAGATACTTCTAAAGCCACTCTACCAAGGCAAAACGCTGGTTCGTACTCCATGAAGGTATTGAACTATTACGGCATTAGCTTGACGCGTTCTAACATTGTTTTTCAAATACTTCTTTATCGCTTTTTTCTTTCGAAACTTAATCGGATATACATAATGGTATTTCCCCATGATAAAATCAAAATAAATTTTACCAAATCCTGAAAACAAGGAATAATCAGATGATAACAGATTTTCCGTAATCAATAATTCGACAGCATATCCGGTATAATCTTTATCCAATTGACCGATAGTACGTACATAATAATCTTCCGTCACTTCCGGTGAGTCTTTCAACACGACTGTGGTATCGTCTGCCTGACCTTCTTCTCCTATTATTACCTGAAATTCGAAATCATCTCCCACTTGACCGTGGGCCACCAAATGAAAAGCTAGACAAATGAAAAAACTGAAAAATATTCTCATGGAAGGGTTTATAAAAAACGCAGAAATAACAGTTAAGTTTTTCTGCGCTAGTGTTTCAAAATGTAAAGAGTGTTATCCACTCAAGGGCAAAGGTAAAGTATTTCATTCAAAAAATCATTTTTTTTTTGCTTGTGACAGGGCATTCACTATATATTAACGAAAAAGTAGCAGATACCACACATGTCTTTTAACTACTACTTTACAATTAGGGTAGGAATTCGTATCTTTGCCACCCGTTATCTAAAGCGCACGTGGCGGAATTGGTAGACGCGCAAGGTTGAGGGCCTTGTGTCCGATTAGGACGTGCTGGTTCGACTCCAGTCGTGCGCACACCGACCCATCTTAGCAAAAACTAGGATGGGTTATTTTTTGTAACTATTTAGCTATAAAGTGACTATTCTTAGCCTAAAAACAGGAATTCCTATACGATTACATTTTTTTATTTCTTTGTATCCTTCCAAGTCTCATAAATTCTACTTTGTACTTGACGATTCTTTGGGGGCTTCCGCAAAGGCTCACAAGGTTCCAGAGATTCCAAACAAGTCTTCGGTAAAGCTTGATAAATGGCCGTGCCTTTGGTCTTCCAAGCGAGCATTTCATCGCTTACTTTTTTGATTATTTTGCCGGGATTTCCAAGAACAAGACTCCTTTCCGGAATAATCGTATTTGCTTTGACGAAAGTCAGTGCCCCAATAATGCTCCCTGCTCCAATCTCAGATTGATCCATCACGACGGCATTCATTCCTACCAAGCAATTGCGACCAATATTCGCCCCATGAATAATTGCCCCATGACCGATATGTGCCCCTTCTTCTAAGGTAATATTTAAGCCGGGAAACATATGTATTATACAGTTTTCCTGGACATTGGCACCGTCTTTTATGTAAATGCCCCCCCAGTCTCCCCTTATCACGGCACCAGCTCCTACATAGACATCCTTACCAATCACCACATGACCGATGATAACCGCCTGTGGGTGAATATAAGCCGTCTCATCAATGACGGGGATAAAAGATTCAAATTGATATATCATAGCTAACCACCGATTCTATGTAAACCTGAAAAATAAATTAAATACCACTCCCCATTCAATTTCACAAATCGTCTGACCACTTCAAACTCTCCCGTTTTGTCCACAATCCTTTCTTCAATCATTTCCGGGGTCACGGCATTAATGTGCTTGGTAAAGCCGGTCTCCGCTTCATCAAAATCATGCTGTATCGTCCAAGATTCTTTATCCCAAAAAAAATCTTGGGACGCTAAATTAGTACTATCCATTTTCTGCGGTAAGCCCTGCAAAGGAAAATTAATATGGGCCATTTGATAGACACTGTCCTCATGAAATCGCTTATAAAAAGGCGCAAATGAAGGATCCGGTTTAACTATTTCGCGCTTATTGCCTGTTTTTGGGTCACTTTTACAAGAAAAAAGAAGCAGAAAAAGGATTCCCACCAGAAAAATAGATTTGGAAAAGGGAAAATTTCCTTTTTTCAAAGAAAAATAAAAAAAATCAATATTTTTTTTCATTGTGACATTTTTTTTTAATCAATGCGTGTGCCTGTTTTTTTATATAATGGTTAATCACTGTTACTTTTGGGTCTCCATTTATTGCCTTCCGGAAAATTCTCCTAAGTTCTCAACGGTATTGCGCCAGATGAGTCTTCAAATACCAGACAAAAACAATAGCAGATAAGGTCAATAAACCTACGGCCTGATGCATCACTCCTAATGTTAGCGGAACTTTTCCAGATTGACATCCCAATAAGGTGAATATACCCAAAACTACTTGTACAATCAATAAACTGAGAAACAAACGTACAGAAAATCTAAAAATTCCATTTACCCGATGCTTATAAGCCCGATACCCAAAAATAATCCCCAAAACAAAAATCGTATAGGCCATCAATCTATGCAAAACCTGTATCAAAGCCGGTGCAAACATATTGCCCGAATCGTACTCCTTCATATTGTTTAAAGTCCATTGAGAAGAATCAAACAGGATGGATGGCAACCATTCTCCATTCATCATAGGAAAAGTAGGATAGGCAAATCCGGCTTTCATCCCGGACATCAATCCACCTAGCATCACCTGTACGGCCACTAATACCAATAAAGGACGAACCATCACACTGCTTTTTCCGAAAGGATCAGAAACCTTACTGGAAGAAGAGATTCCAGAAACTTTAAGATAAGTAATCAGCAAATACTCAAATAGCAAGATGGCCAAGGACAGATGAATCATCAGCTTGTACGCATTCACCCAAGGACGATTGATTAGCCCGCTAGCCACCATTATCCAGCCAAAAGCAGCCACTACCGAAGCTAACAAAAATACCACCCACAAATCTATTTTTAAACCTGGACTAACCCAGCGCTTGCGCAAAAAATAGACCAATGGAATAATAAACACAAAACCCATACTCCTTGCCCATAGACGATGAAAATACTCCCAAAAGAATATTCTTTTGAAGGAAGCCAAGGTCATATCTTTATTAATCTTCGCATATTGTGGGGTCTGTTGATAGAGAGCATACTCTTTTTTCCAATCCGATGAAGTCAACGGCGGCACAATACCGGTCACAATGTCCCACTTGGTGATAGATAAGCCCGAACCAGTCAACCGTGTGATACCGCCAAGAACCACTTGGACGAAAATCATCGTTAAACCAATCACTAACCAGATACGAACCGGTCTTTTTGCCGGTTCAGCTGTTTTTGAAATCATTGAAAAGCGAGCGTTTATTTGTTTTCCACAAAAGTAATATTCCTTTAATGAATATTTAATAAAATTTTAAAAAAAACACGCTCATCATTAGGCATGTTAATTTGTGGTAAATATAGGTTGAATTTATTTTGTATTTATAATCTTAAGAAATAATTAACTGCTATTAACAGTCGGATAGTTACTAAAGTGCTGAATATGAATAATATAAGCAGCTTTTTCACAATTTGTGGAAACATACTGTGTAGAAAGAAATGAATAACTCCGATGTGTATATCCGGCGCTGCCGTATAGAATAAACTAAAATTAACTAACAAGAAAATATATCATATTATTGTTATTTATATATAAAACTAGGTTTTGTTAGTTTCTGTGGA
>JANTGI010000010.1 GCA_024762995.1 Saprospiraceae bacterium
AAAGCAAGATACATTACCAACATTTTTCATTGTTTTTGTGAATGGATAGAATGCAATGGGTCCATGGGAGAATTGGAATTCCATAAAATGTCAATCTAGCCAATTAGCCGCAAACACTATGCCAAACATATATAATACGCTCATATATGTAAAATTTATTCATATATTTTGATATAAGTGTGTGACAAATAGTACGGAACCCAATATAATTGACTCAATAACCGCCCGTCTTTTTTAAACCTGCACGTACTGCAGGCGGGCCTGCCCATTGCAGGCAGGCGCCGAAGGCAATTGAACCTGCCCGTTGCAGGCGGGCGCCAAAGGCAAAAAAACCACCCCAATCAAATAAATACAAAAAAAAAAGAGCAACCACCCCTCAAGTGATTGCTCTTCAGTTTCTTTTGAAGCAAAGCAATACGAAGAAGACATTATCTTCTCCCTAAAATAACATCAATATTGTTATTTATAACTGCAGCAACTAAAAAACCACCAATTAAAACGTAAAGTATCAGCATAACTTCGTAATTTTAGACCTTGTTAAAAGATCAAACCAAAAATAGCAAACTTCAAGAGAAGGGAGAATCTTGGTTGTCTGCAATACCGTCTAGTTCAGGGAAGATGTTTGAGTTGGGTACTGGATATGCTGTATCATTTCAAATACGATGCCAAGATAAGGAGAAAATTTTAAATAACAAATGATTGACCAAAAAATTTACAATTATTTCATAAAAAACATATCCAATGTGTTTTTTAGCAAAGACCTTCCGTCAATTAAGCTCGAAAAAATCCAATTCACCTTCCAGACCATTCTCGACCTGGCTGTCCAAAAAGAGCGTTTGCACTTTACCACTCTCTTTGCCAAGCTTTCTTACATCTCCCAAAAATTTAGCTTCTCCCCCAAACTGCATTACTTTGCCAACTCCTTTAGGATAAACAATAGACGTCTTTCTTCCCAAGCTGACGCCTCGGTGTTAGAGCAAAATTACCTTCTTGGCATTGCCGTTTGTCTGCACCTGTTGGAAGCCCTTGCGGGAAAAAATATCTCCGATGATCTAAAAGAGCAACTCCCCTACTCTTTTCCCCCTAAAAAACGACGAGATACCAAAATCGTCTCTTACTTTGATAACGTCAGAGTCGTTGTCATTGACAACAATCCCCAAAAACAAGAACTTATTGCCCTGCAAGAGCAAAACCCCGAAGAAAAAATTAGAATCCGATACAACATCCCCGATCGTAATGAAAATTTCAAAAATACCATCATCCTCCTCGACAAGGTTTTTGGCTATCCCACTAATGTCCAATTGCTGGATGTCGAAATGGACACCGGCGGAGTCTTTTTCCCGAAAGGGTTTGTCATCGAACCCGACTACCTCGTCGATGTCAGTGCCGTAGCTGCCTCTATCGGCATAAAACACAATCTCCCGCTGGCTTATATGGTCAATAAATTTTTACCCTACGAAGTCTCCGCGCCCATCATGCTGGGAAATATCGCCAACTTCTTCTTGGACGAACTCACCACCAATCCGGATCAATCCTTCCCGACACTTTTCCCAAAGGTCTTTCGACAATATCCGTTAATCTTTTCTATTTGGGAGGATGCCATGATTCGTACCGTCTATCAAAAAAGTCAAAAACACTTTGTTTCCATTCACAAGGTCATCACCCAAGACTTTAAAAATGAAAAAATCGATCGTAAAACCGCCGTCCTTGAGCCCGCTTTCTTTTCCAACATTTACGGGATTCAAGGAAGACTAGACCTTTTTTACGAAAGTAAATCTGAACCCAACAAAAGTGTCATCATCGAACTCAAAAGCGGCAAACCTTTTCGACCCAATAAATACGGGCTTAGTCAATCACACTACACCCAAACCCTCCTTTATGACTTGTTGATTCGCTCCATCTCCAAAAAAAATAATCCAACCAACTATATTCTGTACTCCGCACTGGACGTGGATCAACTCAAATATGCTCCGCGCATCAAATCCATCCAATACGAAGCCATTCAAGCCCGCAATGAGCTCGTCGCCATCGAGAAAGCCCTCGTCCAAATCAACGACATCCACTTGGACAAAACATCGATTTTGGAGTACATCACCCCCAAACAATTTGAACAATATCGGGGATTTACCTTTACCAACTTCCAAGTTTTTCACGAAAAGTACAGCGAACTCTCCCGCCTGGAAAAAAGATATTTTAAGGCATTTACTTCTTTTATTGCCCGAGAAAACTGGCTGGCCAAGGTCGGTGACTCTTCCCTAACCAGTCGAAGCGGACAAGCTCAGCTTTGGATGAACTCGAAAGCCGAAAAAGAAGCAGACTTCTCCATCCTGCAAGGTCTAAAAATGAAGGATAAGGAGGCTTCCACCGAATTTCCGGTGATTACTTTTCAAAAAACAGAGACCACCAACCCTCTAGCTAATTTCAGAGTCGGCGATATTGTCATCCTACACCCGGACAACAAAGAAAACGCCTCCGTCATCCAAGCAAGAGTCATCAAAGGAAGCATTATTTTTATGGATGACAAGGTGGTCCGTGTACAACTCCGTTCCTACCAAGTCAATCCGGAAGACTTGAGCAATGACTCCTTGTGGATGCTCGAACCCGATCTGTGGGAGCGGGCATTTCAATCTCTGTATCGGTCTCTTTTTGAATGGGCAGTAACCTCCCCAGAGCGCAGAAACTTATTGCTAACCGAGCAGCCCCCTAGAAAAACAAAAATAATGGCCCTGCCGGCTAGTCCGAATTTGACAGATGAGCAAGCGGCCATTTTGACCAAAATGCTATCGGCTAAGGATTATTTTTTGCTTTGGGGACCACCCGGCACCGGCAAAACAAGTGTCATTTTAAAGACGGCTGTTCAGTATCTCGCCACCAAAACCAAACAAACCATCTTGCTCTTGGCCTATACCAATCGAGCCGTAGATGAAATCTGCGCAGCAATCGAATCGGATAGGCCGGACATCAAGGCACTTTACTTTAGGATTGGAAATATCAACTCCACCAACGAACATTTTCGCAGACAACTCCTTTCGGAAAAAATCAAATCACTCCAAACCCGAAAAGAGGTCAAAGCCAAAATTCAAGAACACCGGATTGTGGTTTCTACCATTTCATCCATTATCAACAAACCGGAGATATTTGAATTTATGCAATTTGATACCACTCTCATCGATGAAGCCTCCCAAATCCTAGAACCCCAACTGGTCGGCATTTTGAGTAGGGTGAAGCGATTTATTTTGATAGGAGACCACCGACAACTCCCCGCAGTAGTTGCCCAAAAGAAGATTTTTTCTCAAAAAGAAGATGATTTATTAGCCAAAGTAGGTATTTATGATTTGGCAAATTCCTTTTTTGAGCGACTATTTATGCGTTGCCGCAAAAATCAATGGGATTGGGCCTATGGCATGTTGAGTCGGCAAGGTCGAATGCACCAAGATGTCATGGCTTTTGCCAATAAATATTTTTATGACGGGAAATTACGCATTTTGCCGAAAGGCCTAAACCCGCGACAATCTGCCCCCCACTACCTACAAACCCAATCATCCAACAACCTGCAAAAAAGAATTGCCCAAAATCGACTTATTTTCTTAGACACTCCCATCGATGAATCCATCGGTTCCGGCAAAAAAAATCTCCATGAAGCCCAAAAAATTGTAGAAATCCTACAACACATCAAATCCATCTATCAAGAAAACAACAAAGAATTGACCCGTGATTCTATCGGCATCATCACCCCTTACCGGGCACAAATCGCCCAAATTAGAGAAACCATCTTCCAACATGACCCGGATTGGCTCCAATACCTTACCATCGATACGGTCGAACGGTATCAAGGCGGAGCCAGAGACATCATCATTATCTCCGTTTGCATCAATAAACCCTACCAACTTCACAACCTGGTCGCACTTTCGGACGAAAATATTGACCGAAAACTCAATGTGGCACTCACCCGCGCAAGAGACCAAATCATTATGATTGGCAACAAATCCATCTTAGAAAAAGATAAGCGTTATGGCGCATTTATTGCGGATTATTCATAAATTTTTGACCATTTTCTCGCCTTCCGGAAATGGCACCCGATGCCCTTCCTGGAGATGAGTAAGGGGGAAGTTAGATTGTAACTAAATACAAACTATGAAGAATCAAAGATAAAATCTTATCTTTGCTCTCTATGGAATCGATTCTAAGTGGCCGCTCAGCTAAACTTTTTGTCATTTTAGCGGGTATTTTTGTAACAACTGCATTGGTGGCAGAATTTATCGGGGTAAAAATCTTCTCGATGGAAGCCAGTTTGGGTTTGCAGCCTGTTAATTGGCAGTTTTTTGGTGTGGGCAATCTAAGTTTTAATCTCACCGCCGGGGTTTTGCTATGGCCTGTGGTTTTTGTGATGACGGATATTATCAATGAGTATTACGGCACAAAGGGTGTAAAATTTCTTTCTTGGATGACCGCCGGACTGATAAGCTTTGCCTTTCTCATTACTTTTATAGCCATACAACTGGAGCCGGCGGGCTTTTGGCCACAATCTCATATCAACCCTTCTCTTTCGCCGGATCAACAAAAAGAAGTTTTGACGAAAGTCGGAGACTACAACTATGCTTTTCGATTAGTATTCGGTCAAGGTTTATGGATTATTGTGGGGTCTCTTGTGGCTTTTTTAGTCGGGCAATTAGTAGATGTCGTCTCCTTTCATCGCATCAAAAAAATAACCGGAGAGCAGCATATTTGGCTACGGGCAACCGGCTCTACGTTGATCTCACAACTGATTGACAGTTTTGTCGTTTTATTTGTTGCTTTTTACTTGGGAGCGAATTGGTCGCTGAGTCAGGTCTTTGCCATCGGATTGGTGAATTATATCTATAAGTTTTTTATGGCGGTCTTGCTTACGCCTGTGATTTATTGGATGCACGCAGTAATTGAGCGGTATCTTGGTCCGGAAGCAGCCCGATTGAGGGCTTTGGCAATGGCCGATGATTGATGAGCTTGCCTAACTGCGCCGGAGATAGATTGAAAAATACCCCTTCATATTCACCAAAGGCGGATGTCCCAAATACAACTTAAACAGAAAAAACGCCATGTCACGCATTCCACTGATTTTGCTGATTTTTATTCCTTATTGGCTGGCAGCACAGGTGACTGATTCTATTGCTTCGCGTGTCGTTTTGGATACGGAGGTGGTGGTTGCTGCCAAGAAAGGGTTCGATATCAAAAAGTTTATTGAGATTGTACAGGCGGATAGCGTTTTTGCGCAAGCCTTTCACCGACTGCGGAGTGTACCCTATCAAAGTAGCAATGAGTTTCACTTTTTTTCCCGAAAGGGGCGAGAAGTAGCCGGTTACAAAAGTGAAATCATCCAAAAAAAAGTGGATAGCTTGTGCATGGTAATGACCATCCTTTCGGAAAAAGCGACCGGAAATTATTACAAGCGCAAGGGCAAACACCGCTACTATACGGCCAAAATGTTTGAACGACTTTTTTATAAAAAAGGAAAACATTGCCCCAAACCAAAGCCCGTGACTCCTCCCCAACATACCCGTATGGAAAATTATGTCCAACAACTAAAAAAACTAATCTATAATCCCGGCAAAGAGGTAAAAATCCCCTTGATAGGACACAAAACAGCTATTTTTGATGAGAAAATGATTAAATACTATGACTTCAAAATCCAATCTAGACGCTATAAAGATGAGACGCCTTGCTACGTTTTTACAGCCATCGCCAAGCCCAACCGACCCAACAAAACCGTCATCAAGTACTTGGAAATGTGGCTCGACAAAGCCGAATTAGGCATTATCTCCAAAAAATATCACCTAAAAACCACCAATCTTGCCTTCAATTTTGATATAAAAATGGATGTGGACTTGATCGAAACACCTTTGGGTATCTTACCTTCCAAGATTGATTATGACGGCAGTTGGAAAGCACCCATGAAGCGAAAAGAAATATCGAAGTTCCTGCTCCTATTTAATTTCGACTCCGGAGCAATTTTGGAGCCAAAACTTAAATCTGATAATTAAGGCAATTCTCTCAAATTCCCCTACCTTTGCCTTATGAGATTACACGCAAATTTAGTGGAAGGAGTAGCGGTGACCTTGTTTGAGATTTTCCAAAACGGAAGATATGCAGACAAAGCCATCCAGCATACTTTAAAAAACAACAAAAGATGGGGTGCCCGGGACAGAAGTTTTGTGGCCGAATCTGTCTATGAAATCGTCCGTTGGTATCGTCTTTATTATGAAATTAGGACCTTGGAGCCCCAGACGGTCAAGGACTGGTATCAAATGTTTGCCATCTATTGGCTCATCAAAGGTGGTGAACTACCCGACTGGAACGAATTTAGGCACCTGAATCAACAGACCTTGCTCGGTCGCTACGAAAGAATAAAAAAACTGGAGTCCAAAGAATCTATCCCTGATTGGTTGAATGAACTGGGCCGGAAAGAGCTCAAAAAAGATTGGCCGGACACCATCCACGCACTCAACAAAAGAGCACCGATTGTCCTGCGTGTCAATACCTTAAAAATTTCACGCAAGGAATTGCAAGAAGTGTTGGAAAAGGAGAAAATTTCTACTTACCCGTTTGGAGATGCGGCACTCATCCTAAAAAAACGGGCCAATGTATTTGGCACAGAAGCTTTTAAAAAGGGATATTTTGAAGTACAAGATGCTTCTTCGCAGGAAGTAGCCGCTTTTGCGGATGTAAAACCCGGGATGAGAGTCGTGGATACTTGTGCCGGTGCCGGGGGCAAAACGCTCCATCTGGCCGCACTTATGCAAAATAAAGGGCAACTCATTGCGACTGATATTTTAGAGTGGAAATTGGGCGAGCTAAAGAAAAGAGCCAGACGTGCGGGCGTATCGAATGTCCAAATTCGCCCAATCATCAAGTCTCAAGTGTATAAGCGGTTGTATGATTCAGCCGATCGGGTGATTATTGATGCGCCATGTTCGGGCTTGGGTGTCTTGCGACGAAATCCGGATTCAAAGTGGAAACTAGCCCCCGATTTTATCGACAATATCAAAGAAACTCAAAAAGAAATCTTGGACAAATACAGCCCCATCACCAAAAAAGGCGGCATCCTAACTTATGTCACCTGTAGCATCTTGCCCTCCGAAAACCAGGAGCAAGTCCAAGCTTTTCTGAAAAGAAATAACCAATTTGAACTCATCGAAGAAAAATCATTGCTTCCCCAAGATTTTGGGTTTGATGGGTTTTACATGGCCAAAATGCGGAGAAAAAGCTGATAGAATCGAAAAACCTACCCGACTCGCCACGTCCATCAAATGGCAGGTAAAAGTGACTCCCTTTTCTAGCCCAAAATAAAAAAATGAAGAAAGAAAGAGACCCAATGATAGCCGGGAGACATCCCGTGATAGAAGCCCTAAAGAATAATGCTCCGGTGGACAAGGTAATGTTTCAAAAAGGTATCCGCGGAGAATATGAAAAAGAGCTGCGTTGGCTATGTCGCTCGCGCAACATCCCTTTGCAAATCGTCCCCAAGGAAAAACTAGGCAAGCTTTACGGGGGTAATCATCAAGGTGTTTTGGCGATTGGGACAGAGGTTGTTTATCAATCTTTAGCGGATGTCCTTCCCCATTTATATGAGCAGGGGCTTACGCCAAAAATCGTGGTCTTAGACGGAATTACGGATGTGCGCAATTTTGGTGCCATCGCCCGCTCGGCCGAAATATTTGGGATTCACGCAATTGTTATCTCCGCAAAAAATGGAGCTTCCGCTAATAGTTTCGCCGTCAAAACATCGGCGGGCGCATTGCTAAGAATACCGGTCTGCCGGGAAAAAAGTCTGGCGCAAGCATTCAAAATACTCAAAGATCATGGCGTAAGCCTGATTGGTACCGACCTTGCGGCCAAAAAGACCATCCGGGAAATTGATTGGAATCGACCCGTCGCCATCATTATGGGCGCAGAAGGTACGGGCATTGGCTCGGCGACCAAACGTGAATTGGACGAAACCTGCATCATTCCCCAAGTGGGTCAAACGGACTCGCTCAATGTAAGCGTTGCAGCCGGCATCATCTTTTACGAATCCATCCGGTGACTTCAGTAGGCAAAAAAAGATAAATGGGTAGAAATCAATGACTTACAACAATATTTCTGCCAAGGAAAGCAATCAATATCCCGATGTCAACAATAGATCCAAATTAATTGTCTTTATCCCAAAACGTCGGCCTAAATAATCATTGGTCAAACTACCTTTGAAAGTATAAACCCCATTGCGCAAGCCTACATCCGTAAAAAGCATTTGCTCTAAGCCTCCGCTATCCTTTGCGCGTTTCATAATACTTGTCAAGATGTTACTGATGGCGACTGAAGCCGTTTGAGACACCATCGAAGGGATATTAGGGACACAATAATGGATGACTTCATGCTTGATGAAGGTCGGATTTTTGTGAGTGGTCACTTCGGATGTCTCAAAACAGCCGCCTTGATCAATACTCACATCAACGATGACAGAGCCGGACTTCATTTGGGTGACTAAGTCTTCATTGACAACCATCGGCGCCCGCCCCGAATTAGAATGCAATGCTCCGATCGCTACATCTGCTTCCAACAATTGCTTCTTCAAACTAATCGGGTCTAGTACCGAAGTGAAGAGTTGCTTGCCGATATTATTTTGCAAACGCACCAATTTTTCAATACTGTCATCAAAAATACGAACTTCTGCGCCCAATCCCAAGGCCGTTCGTGTCGCAAACTCCGCGACCACACCCGCACCCAAAATGACCACTTTGGCCGGTGGAACTCCCGCAATACCCCCGAGCAGAATACCATTCCCATTGTGAAAATTAGTCAGCAATTCAGCGGCAGTATGCATCGCAAAAATGCCCGAAATCTCACTCATCACTCGCACGACCGGAAAAACACCTTTATCATTGTGTAGATATTCCATCGCAATGGCGATGACTCGTTTTTGTTTGAGTTTGTTGATGTATTCGGCATTGATTACCGGTATATGCAGAGGAGAAATAAGGATTTGATTGGGTCTAAAATACTCAATCTCTTTAATAGAAGGTGGAGTGACCTTGATGATGACGTCGGCCTTATAGACAGCTTCCGCCGAAAAGACCACATCTGCACCGGCATCTGCATAAGCACTATCGGATATTTTTGATTTCTTGCCGGCTCCGGATTCTACGATCACCCGATATCCGATGGCCACCAAAGTTGCCACAGAATGGGGCACCAAAGCGACTCTATTTTCTTGAAAAGTAATTTCATTGGGCACACCGATGGCATATTTGCCTTGTCGTTTTTTCACCAACAATTGTTCCGGTTGTGTCTTTAAATGCTCTTCTAAGATATGTTTTGGTATATCTACCATTCCTTTTTGATCCCCCATGATACTTGTTTGAAAACCATTTTCAAATCCTGTCTTTCCTTCTACAAATACTGTATTCTAATAGAAAGCGTAACAACCTTACAAAAGTACTAATTTTCGATGGGAATTTGCTAACTCTGTGATATTTATTTTACATTCATCTCCATCCAACAAAGGCTCAATGATAGCCGGCCACTCAATAAACACCCAATGTCCACTGTCCAATATCTCATAAATCCCAAAATCCAACGCTTCTTCTACCGACTCAATTCGATACAAATCCAAGTGATATACCGATTCCGTTTTTCCCGCAAGGGCATAATCATATTTGTTGACAATAGAAAAAGTGGGACTATCCACCATGTCTTCTACTCCTAAAAAATGACATATTGATTTCACAAAAGTGGTCTTCCCCACTCCGAGATCGCCTTCTAACAAAAAAACCCGACGCGGACAGGCCGACAAAACTTCCTTAATAATGGGCAAGTAGTCTTCTATTTTGCTAATTTCATAAGTCTTCATACGGCAAAATTAAGCATTTTAGCCAAGTCTTTACAACAATGCTTCGTTCAAAAAACCACATTTGCTAGGCAAGACAAAATTAACTCCCCAATATGACACTCATTGTACCGGACACATTTTCAAGTATAGAACAGCCAAAAAAAAAGCCCATTTCCAAAAGAAATGAGCTTTTTAAGATAATCCCAATAATCATCGGAAAGCCATTAGAATTTATGTTTTTTCTTACGCTTTCCTTTCATGTTTTCAGCCATTTTTAGGGCTTTATAGACATTAACAGTTGCCCCGGTCTTACAAAGGCTACTAAAGGGGACCAACTCGTCAGTACCGGGTTTTTTCACGCTGTAATTTTGCTTAGGTCCTGACATCTCAATGATGTATTTCAATTGCTCAGCGGATAAGTCAGGATAGTAAGACAACAACAAGGCAGAAGCACCCGCCGCCGCAGGAGAAGCCATACTTGTACCGGAAGCATCGCCATATCCGTTATCCGGAGTAGTAGAGTAAATCGCCACACCGGGCGCAAAAATATCTACATTTTTAACACCATAATTGGAGAACGTGGCTACAGCATCTTCATTTTTCTTATAAGACAATGCTCCAATCTCCATCCATGTCGCACAAGTCTTAGCTCCAAGTCCTAAAAAGCCGTGTTTTTCATATACATCCGTAGGAAAATTATTGCCCATATCATTATTAGAAGCATCATTACCGGCGGCATGCACCAATAATACACCGTGTTTTTTAGCATATTTCACTGCTTTATCCACCACATCTTTGTTCCAGCTATAACTCTTTCCAAAGCTCATATTGATGATTTGCGCACCATTGTCCACTGCATAGCGGATACCATTAGCGACATCCTTGTCTCTTTCATCACCATCCGGCACGACTCTAACGCCCATGATTTTCACATTATTGGCGACTCCTTTAATACCGATATTATTGGAGCGATTGGCAGCGATAATACCGGCGACATGAGTGCCATGAAAAGCATCCGGGCCCTTGATATCATTGTTACCATAATACTTTTCAGAAAAATTATCATAGTTGTCTCCGACGATACTTCTCGGATTAAAATCCGGATTATAGTGATATTTGTATTGTGAAGTATAGTAATCCAAGCCACCCTGAATCTGTTCGAAGATGTCTTTTTTAATCTCATCCACACTAGTTGCGCCTTCTTCCATGGAGCGACGCGCAATGTTGACAGCCATCGCCAAACTCGGGTCATCGGCGGTATTCACCTTTGCCAAGTTCTCCTCTGTCAAAGGGGCACCATCCATTGCCGCAGCCAAAGCATCTAAGGCTTTTCCCAGACGATCTTTGGTGCTTTTCATTTGCTCTAGCCCTTGTTTCGCTTTTTCTCTTTTATCGGTCACTTCCTCCTTAATGGCCAGGTAGCGGTCATATTCCTTTCTTTCTTTCTTAGATAAAGCTGCCGGATTGGCATTTTTATACTTTTTGTCGTACTTCACAAACAGTCTAGTCACTTCCAACTGATCCGGTCCTACATTTTTTCCATCTTTACCACCGATAAAATTCCACCCATAGACATCATCCACATAACCATTATGGTCATCATCAATACCATTGCCGGCAATCTCTCCCGGATTGTGCCACATGACATCTTTCAAATCTTCATGATAAGGATCCACTCCCCCGTCAATCACCGCCACCACGACAGTTTTTGAATTTTTCCCTTTAAGTAATTCAGCGTAAGCTCTTTCCGAGCTCATCCCATTAATTCCGTCTTTTTCAAGATCTAAATTAAACCAATTTTTAGGACCTTTTTGGGCATGCATCGTCCCAAAGCCCAATAGCATTAATAATGCAAGCAATCTTATTTTCATTTTAAAGATTTTTATGACTGAAAAGCCATGGTTATAGTATTATCCAGGACATCGAGTGTCCACAGCAATTCATAGGAATACTCCCAACAAATGAGCTTTTTGGTCGTCTCTTGCGATAATGACTTTGTGTGGTTACACACCTTTTTCACCCCACAAACTTCCCCTATTAAAGCTCTATAATATTGATTGTTTTCCTGATTCGCTTCCGCAAAAGCATAGTTCTGAGTAGCAACGTACTAAAGTATCCGCAAATTTCATAAGAAAATCGCTGATTCCCTAATAAAAGATGCTTTTCTTTTGATAAAGTTGCCTTTTCCTACCATTTTGGAGATATTTTGCTTTTTGGGGCCGCACAAACTACCCAATTTTAGGTAATTATCCGATTATTATCTAGTCACAATTGAAAAAAAAACTAATCCCCCTTACTTTTGTGGGAAGCACAAGCCAATACACCCTGATATTGATTGGTAAAAAAGTATAATTTTCGAGTGAAAGTTTGTTTTGAAGTGAGTGGCCATTGGGAATACCAATGGCCTTTTTTTATGCCCCCATTTACTACGCCTGGCGCACATGCAACTGTAAACTTAACCTCAAGAAGGAATCTTTTCAAAACCATTTCTCACTAAAAAATAAAAGGCCAAGGCCAAAAATTTCTTTTCTTCATCGGGCGACATTTCCGAAAGGAGTTCAAAGGCTCTAGGATTAACTTTTTTGGCTTTTTTGGTATCACCGATACTTCCGACATCTCTCCCTTCTACAGACATGGGATAATAATCATTATTTTTCAGTCGAGTAATCTTGGCTAAAACCTTTTTCTTTTCAGAAATCAAGGCATAATCCGGAGTAATTCCCCCAAAATACTTGCCGTTTAAGGCCACTTCCACTCGATTATTTTTGATGCGATACAAATACTCATGGTGCGAGGTCATGACGACCAAAATGGCATTTTCTTTTTTGCCCAAATAGCGCTTATAGCCAAACATAACCATCGGCTCTTGATAGATGGTCACAAAAGTCCCCTCGGCGGATTTCACACTACCGGTTTTCTCTTTGTAAGGGTTTCTTTTTAGCGAAAGCAGCCCCCTGTCTTCATCACTCCAAGGCACTAATTCTGCTCGCTTGTTGCTCAATTCTGCTTGTATTTTTCGAAAGTCCGCTTGCACCTTGGCTTTGCCGGGATTCAGGTTCGAGAAACCATGGAACACCGTGCGTGCACCCATAGCACCACTACTGGCCAAAGCAAAAAAAACAATGAGAATAAGGAAAATTGTCCCCATGATGGATATAGATTTTGGGTGAAGGATACCGCCTTACGGCAAAAAGCTAAAAAATTTACTCAAATATACGATGGTTTTTGCTGTTGAAGGATATTTTTTCGACAATCTTTGCGGTTTTGGGGATGAATTGGATGGGTTGAGGAAGGATGGAAGAGTTCGTTTAATTTTGCTTCGGATTTCTTGAGGTAAGTTGGTGCATTGTCAAGGGCTATTACTAAAAAAACAGGCAAAATACCGAAAAAAGGAGAATTTTTCGGACAAAATGATTCGCACAGCATAGTTACCACAAATAAATGCAACAAAATATAACAAAAAGATGTAATTTTGTCCGTTAAAGGGAGAATCAATGGCCCCCCAGTTACACTTGATAGGGTTGGTAACGCCAGACCACCGACCAAATTACACACCTTAATGAGCATTAGCAAGAAGAAAAAAAATACTAGAAAGAAGAAAAAAGGTCAATTACTATTACCTTTCAAGACTAAAGATGAGAGAATACCCAAAATATTTGGTGCGTTCCTTTTGTTAATGGCCTTCTACCTGTTTATTGCCTTTACCGCTTATCTTTTTACTTGGAAAGCAGATCAAAGTCTCGTGCAAAAGTACTCTTGGGGGCTTTTGTTGGAGCCGGATGTTCTCATCCATAATCAACTCGGCAAACTCGGGGCTATTATCTCCAATATTTTTATTTTTTGGACTTTTGGCTTACCGGCCTTTGCCTTGGTTTTTATTTTGGCCATTACGGGTAGCTCTTTGTTTAAGGGCGTTTCTTTGCGCAAGCATTATCCTTTGATACGCAATGTAGCCATCTCCATGGTCATTGCCGCTGTATTTTTAGAATTTATCTTTCCTAATGCTTCTTTCCCTGTTGGGGGAGCCATCGGAGAAGGTATCGCCCGGTGGCTTACCGGTGTATTAGGCACTTTGGGACTGGGCGCTTTATTTATTTTTGCGGCCTTCGCCATGTTAATTTGGGTGGTCAACCCTACTTTCCATGATTTTACCTTTCGGAAATTCATCTATGATACCAAGCGCAAATTATTTGGCGCAAGCCGACCCCGCACTGATTTGGCGCAAGCAGATGGCAGCACCACTTCTTCTGGAAATAATGTAACCATCAGCGATGATGGCACCGTAACGGTAGCCCCGCAAGATAATACCGCAGTTGCTCCGATTGTCCCGGCCGGCACGACAACACCCGTGGTGGACTTTGATATAGAAGTCTCCGACAAAACCGCAAAAACTAAAGCAAAAATTGCAGAAAAAGCCGGGGATAAAGATTTGGATTTAGAAGTCGTAGAAGTCAAAAAAGAAGCCGTCATCCCTGAAGAAGCGAGAGCCGCCATTCCGGCCAAGACTCCCGACCAAGCTTTTGGCGAGAATATGGAGCCGTATGACCCCACCTTAGAGCTTCCCAGCTATGAGCACCCCGTTTTGAGCTTGCTCAACGACCATGATGTCGATACTTTTGAAGTAGATCGCGCCGAATTGCAGGCCAACAAGGAAGAAATCGTTCAAACCCTACTCCACTTTAAAATTGACATCGATAAAATCAAGGCGACAATCGGCCCGACCGTTACCCTGTATGAGATTGTCCCGGCCAAAGGTGTACGTATCTCCAAAATTCGAAACCTTGAAGATGATATTGCCTTGAGTTTATCGGCTTTGGGCATCCGGATTATTGCACCCATTCCCGGAAGGGGAACCATCGGTATCGAAGTGCCTAATAAAAAGAAACAAATCGTCGGCATGAAAGAGATTTTAATCTCTGAGCAATTCAAACGTACCAAAATGGAGCTCCCGATGGCACTTGGAAAGACCATTGAGAATGAAGTATTGGTGGCTGACTTGGCCAAAATGCCCCACTTACTGATCGCGGGGGCTACCGGACAAGGTAAGTCGGTGGGGATTAACTCCATCATTATTTCTTTGTTGTATAAGCATCACCCTTCTACCTTAAAATTAATTTTGATTGACCCTAAGAAGGTTGAGTTATTCCCTTACGGAAAATTGGATTCTCACTTCTTGGGATTCTTGCCCGGAGAAAATGAATCCATTTTGACGGATGTCGGCAAGGTGGTGACCACGCTTAATTCTTTGACCATTGAAATGGAACGCCGCTACGATTTATTGAAGAGGGCGGAAGTGCGCAACCTGAAGGAATACAATAAAAAATTTATTAGCCGCCGCTTAAACCCCCACAAAGGGCATGAGTTCCTACCGTATATTGTCTTGGTTATTGATGAGTTTGCGGATTTGATTATGACAGCCGGAAAAGAAATTGAATTGCCTTTGGGACGGTTGGCACAGTTGTCTAGAGCCGTTGGTATTCACTTGATTATTGCGACACAGCGTCCATCGGTGAATATCATCACCGGTGTTATTAAAGCGAATTTCCCGGCACGTATCGCCTTCAAGGTCGCTTCTAAGGTGGATTCCAGAACTATTTTGGATGGTGGTGGAGCAGAGCAGTTAATTGGTAAAGGGGATATGTTGCTGTCTTTTGGTAGTGATGTGCGTCGATTACAAGGTGCCTTTGTAGATACCCCTGAAGTGGAAAGAGTGATTGAGTTTATTGCCAATCAACCCGGATTTCCGGAGCCGTTTTATCTTCCGGAATTTCACGAAGAAGAGACTGTTGATGGAGGTGGTGGCTTTTCTTTGGCAGATTTGGATGAGAAGTTTGATGATGCTGCCCGATTGGTTGTACAAAATCAACATGGCTCTACATCTATGATTCAGCGCCGCATGAAATTAGGGTATAACCGCGCCGGTCGCATCATGGATCAGATGGAAATACTTGGTATCGTTGGGCCCAGTCAAGGTTCTAAGCCTAGAGAAGTACTCTTCCCCGATCCGATTGAGCTAGAACGTTTCTTGGCCAATCTGCGGGTTAAAAAGGATTAAAAGCGGCTTCGTCAAATCTAGTAGATACAAGGCTCGCCTTGTATCTACTAGACAACATCACATGACTTCACAAAATACGGCAAATCCTACTCCCCTTTTACCTTCAGGAACTTCTTATCGGATTCCGTCCCATCCTTATAATGTACCCGGACAAAATACAATCCTGACTCTAGGGATTCTATGGGAATTTCCATTTTCATGGAAATCGGCACATTCCACACTACCTGACCTAATACATTGTAAATCAAAACCTTAGAAGGAGCTTCTGTCAACTCAATATGTAGCACAGATGCTACCGGATTGGGATACAGCAAAAACGGATGGCCGGAAGTCACTTCAAATATTCCGTCAGGTGATGTTTGGACATTAATATCAGTCGCTGCTCCCCATCCAAATTCACAATATGCTCGAACGGAAATAGAATAAACCGAATTGGCCAAAAGACCATCAATGGTACCGCTATTCGTGACGACTTCTTTAGTCTCCACCGGTTCCGGACTGGAAGCAATACCGTAAGAAATGAGATATTTAGTGGCTCCATCGGTCGCTGTCCATTTTAAACCGACCGAATGAGAAGAGATACTATCGGTGGTCAAATCAAACACATGGCACCCGGTCGGCAAAGTATTTTGCGCAAGCTCGCTAAAGTCGGACCAAGCAACCCCGCATTTTGATTGAATTTGAAACTCATAAGTAGCACCGGATTCCAAATCATCCAAGGTCACCGTAGTTTCCGAGACGTTGATACTGGCCCAATCGCCGGTACCTACCACCCTATACCTGACGGAATAAATAGTCACTCCGGATACGGCCTGCCAATCCAACTTAAAGGATTGGTAAGACAAATTCGTTGCCGTAATATTCATCGGCGGGCTACAAGCTTGCATGGTCGTAAACACAAATATATCCGTAGAATTAGAAGAGAAGTTGCCGCACTCCGTTTTGACGACAAACTCATAGCTCGTTGCACCTTCTAAACCGGACAAACTGATAGAATTAGCGGACGTGGATTGTACTTGCCAGAGACTATTGCCCAATTTTCTATAATTCGCCACATAACCCGTTGCACCACTCACCGCATCCCATCCCAAGGTGGCGGTATTAGAAGCAACCGTAATGGTAGTGACATTTATCGGCATATCACAGGGAGCCGGAAGGGTAAATTGCTCCAAACCCGAATAATCCGACCACCCGCCGGTACAATGTGCCTGAACCTGAAGTTCATAGGTAGCGCTAGGGGTTAATCCGGTTAAAGTGACTGTCTCGCTCATCACCGTTTGCGAAAGCCAGGTCGTTGTTCCCACCACTCTATATCTAATTTGGTAACTATCTACTCCTGCGATAGCTCCCCAACTGACTTGTGCCGAGCTACTGCTCAAAATTTGAGTAACTATTTGCGACGGAATCAGGCAACTTTCTCCGACGACAAAACTATTGGCGCCCGTACACCCTTTGGAGTCTGTTACGGTGACAAGGTAAGTATTTGCCGCAAGGCCATTAATATCTTGCGTGGTCTGTGCATTCGACCAAAGATATGTATAACTTGGTGTCCCCCCCCCAACTGTTAAATTTATTGCCCCGTCAGAAGCTCCCGGACTGGCATCACTAATGGAAGCGGTAAGCTCTATAGGACTCGGCTCATGGATGACAAAAGAAGTCGAAGCAGTATCGCCATTATTATCGGTCACCGTCACAGAATAGGAGCCCGCCGTTAGATTGGAGCCATTACCGGCACTCCAAGCCATATTGTAAGGAGCTGCCCCGCCGGCAATCACTACTTCTGCCGAACCGTCACTTCCATTGGCGCAAGACACGTCCGTTGTATTCACCATGAGACTTAACGAATCCACCAAATAACAAATATCTAAGGACCAACCGTTCAAAGAGCCTCCGTCATCGGTATATACATCTTCCACAGACAAGACCCAATCTCCCTGGACGCTTTCGCCCAAAAGTGTATTCAGTGAGCCGGCCGGATGATAAGTGTCTCCGGACACCGGTGGACACGGGATAGAAGCATAGCTATTTGTCGCTGCATCATCAAAACTCATGAAGATATTATTCTCCCCGTTACAGATTTGGTTCAATAGGCTCACCTGAACGCCCCCGGGACTTATCAGTTTCACCTTCAAATCATTAATCCATGAATGCGTAATATCCAAATTTTTAACCTTTATCGAAGACAGTGCTCCGGAAGCAGGGATGTGTATTGTTGAGGTAATAGTCCCGGTAGAAGAACTTGGGATCGTTACAGGGATATCCGTTGCCGAAAAAACGGTGCAAAAGATGGCTTTGGTAGTAAATGAAAACACATTGGAGACGACATTCGCTTGGCATGAATTGGTGGTCGTCACCTGCCAAAAATACTCTGTGGCAGGATTCAAATTAGAAGTGAGTTGCAAGGAGTCCACATCATACACCACATGACTTTCTACCAGATTAGTCAAATTGGCATCCGAAAATACATCTACCTTATACGACAAGGTATTATCTACTGCCGTCCATTTTAGTACCGGCGATACGGCAACATCCGTCGCTCCATTGGTAGGCATCAATAAGGTCGTCGCTGCAGGAGCCGCATTGGTCGCAATAACATGCAAAACCTTCGAAACCGTACCGGTAGAGCCCGTCGCATCAAAATACACATCATACTGCCCGGACAAAGTGCCGGATGCCGTCAAAGTAACCGTTGATGTACCCGGAACCGTAACCGTCTGCGGACTAAAACTCACCGACAAACCCGTCGGTACATTAGAAGCCACTAGACTCACATCTCCCGTAAATCCGGCAATAGGATCAATATCTAGAGTCACATTCGATGTATTGGGCGCACAGACCACCAAACTATCTTGCGAAACAGCCACCGAGAATCCGGATTGCGCCGCACTAATCGTAAAATTAGTATTGCCAATATCAAAAAAGACATTCCCATGCGCTTTGACCATTATTCTAGCGGTATTGGTCGTTTGGGCGGGCATCGTCACACTTTCGCTCCCGTCATTCGGTACATTCGTCGCCAATATGATCGGATAGGTTTGCCCTCCATCCATCGACAACAAAATATCTACTGTGGTTGCATTTACCGGTGCCGTATTCGTATTGGCCACATCCCAAGTGACTGTCTGTGTACTTTGAGCCGACCAATCGACATTCGTGTTGGGCTGCGTGACCAAAAAAGGACCTGCATTTGCCGAAGTAGTCAATACGATATCATCTTGCGCCACACAACCACCATTGGGATTATTGTCCCGGACGGTGACCCTAAAATTCATCGTTCTGGATACAGAAGGCAGTACTTCCCAGGTGGGGCTGTTATTATTCAAAATTTCCGAAAGGGCCGGGAAATATCTCCTTGGGCTTGCGGTTGGATTAAAGGACCTAAAGGCCGGCCCACCGGTAGATGTAGATTCCGGCGGCATATTGGCCGTTTGGGGATCCATCTGCTCCCAACAATAAGTAATCGGGTCATTATCTCCGTCCGTACCCACCGCTTCCAAAACAAATGGAGTAGAAACAGGAATCGTATAATCCGCACCCCCACTGACCGTAGGGGCTTGATTGCTCAAAGTCACCGTTGTAGGACAGCCGCTCCCGGGACCAGTCGTAATATTACCGTAGATTTCTACCATACTGATGGTATGAAAATAATCATCACTATTGTTTTGCACATTAGGAAAACAAATACCGGCATAGCCCATAATGGTCGAAGCACTTCCGGGCTCCATAGCCGTGGGATCATTCCGGTAACAAGCATTATTTTGGGTATGGTTGGCGCCATATTGGTGTCCCATCTCATGAGCGACATAATCAATATCAAAAGGGTCTCCAACAGGAGCACTCCGCCCGGTAACCCCCTGCGCCTTGTGGGAGGAGCAAGGCGAAAATAACGCCGCAATCCCACCACCACCGGTACTAAAAACGTGGCCTATATCATAATTGGCATCACCAATCACATTATCCACTGTGGTTTGATTTTCACCCAGCATGGTGCCCCCGTCGTTATTGGTATAAGGATCCGTGTCCGGGTCTAAATAAACCAATTGGTCATTATTCCCTACTAACACCATCGTCAAAGCAAATTCTCGCTCATATACTCCATTGACACGTGTCATCGAAGTGTTCATTGCTGCCAAGGCACCCGCGACAGTTCCTCCGTGAAACTGGGCATATTCTCCCGTGCAAGCCAGCGCTAATCTGTAAGTTCTAAATTGACAATCACCATATTCCGGAAGGTCTAAGCTATTTTGCGCAAGCGACGTCCCTGTCTCTTCTACCCCACATACAAAAGGCTCATCGTCCACAAAATCTCGTTTGTGATACACGACATAATGCGCCACATCTGCCTTGGCATACGGATCTACATACCAACTACCCTGATCAGAAATAATCATTGCATGAAACCCTTGCGGGGAAAAATCAAATCTCAACGTCGCAGACGGATCATCAATGCCCCAACCTTTAAAAGATTGTATTTCCGGGTATTTGGCCGCCAATTCCGGCGCAAAGATAGATGCACTCACTATCTTAAACTGCTGCCATCCACCATCCGGAGTCGGAAGAGATAGCAACGAAGCAGACTCAGGCGTCTTGCCGGGATGCCATACAGGCGCATCTGCAAGCGCCATTTTCAGCCCTTTAAAATCCAAGCTCATCAGTCGATACTTCGTTGGTATGATTTGCCGCTCGGCTTCGGTAGCGGTCATCTGTTTTTCAGAAATATCTTTCCACAATTTCTGCGATTGTGCGGACAAAGAAATCGTGCTGACGAGCACAAACAGGATAATCTTATAAACCATGATAAGCTTTTAAGGTGATAACGATTCAGATTCCCTGTAGTTATTGCCGTAAAACAGAGACACTAAATTCAAAAACCATTAAACGTAAAACGCTACAAAAATGGTGCAAGACTGTCTGTTAAAACCACTTACTTTACTTTCGGCACTTTGGTATAACGGCATAATGATACAATGGTATCGGTCAAAGGGTTACGAGTAGAGACAAGGCATGCTTGTCTCTACTAATGGATAAAACCGGAAAAACAAATGTTAAGTCTAACACAACTTTCCACATTTCATTTGCCCATCCTCCAAAATATCCGTACTTTTGCCCTACAATAAACCTACCAAGTCATGAAGTTTCTTCCTTTCGTTTTTGCACTATTTCTTTCATTGCCAATTAGTTATGCGCAGGAAATTCCGGATGTTTATGCCGGTTTCAAGTATGACGATGCCGGTCAGCTCTATTATTCGGTTAAAGACCAAAAATATTATGCGACCCCTTTTGAATCATTTCTCACCCTAGACAACCTGAAAGGGCATCCAAAAGGCGATAAAGAAGGGCTAAAATTTGACTTTGGGGATTCTTCCTTTAAAGGCTCGATGTATTATGGATTAATTAATTTTAACGACTCCAAATATCCAACCCCCGTTTGGTACAAGAAAAAAGCAAAGATTAAAGACGGTAAAGCGTATATCAACATCAAAAAAAGGCTTTCCGGGATTTATGACATGTCTGACTGGGAAAAAGCCGGCATAGGGACGCTAGGTTACCGGGTCACCAACAAAAAAGGTAAATTACTCTATGATGGCGTGATTTCTTTCCACTTTTCGGCAGAAAAAGGATTTGAAGTGGCGACCACCATCACAGAAGGTCCTTTTGTGAATAATTTAGATGCCAACGGAGCGACGATTTGGTTTGAAACCAACAAGCCCATTGTTGCCGAAATATCCGTCAATGGTCGTCAATTCCATGATGTCGTCGAAACCACCCAACACGAAATTATCATCAACGGCTTACAGCCCAATACCCAATATGACTACACCGTCCATTACAAGGATTATGCGCAAAGCTACTCCTTCCACACCGCTCCGAAAGATGGCACCCGCCAACCGTTTGTCTTTGCCTATGTGAGCGATTCCCGTGCGGGAAAAGGAGGCGGAGAGCGTGATTTGGGAGGCACTAATTTTTATGCCATGCGTAAGATTGCCGCCTTAGCCAATTTCAACAAGGTCTCCTTCATGCAATTTACCGGCGACCTTGTCAATGGATACGCCCTTGACAAAAAAGAAATTAATGTAGAATATGCTAATTGGAAGCGGGCGATTGAGCCCTTCGGACACTATTTCCCAATTATTGCGGCACAAGGTAATCACGAGGCCGTAGGCATGGTCTTTCGGGATGGAAATGGCAAAACAAAGAGTTTCGTGGATAAATTCCCATTCCAAACAGAGTCTTGTTCGGCAGTATTTGCACAAAATTTTGTCAACCCGCTCAACGGGCCACGCTCCGAAGACGGGGCCTACTATGACCCCAACCCCGACAAAGTCGATTTTCCGCCTTACGACGAAACGGTCTTTTATTACACTTACGATAATGTAGCCGTCATTGTCCTCAACTCCAATTATTTCTATGCCCCCACCATTACCAGAGACTCTTCCACCGGTGGCAACTTGCATGGCTATATCATGGATCAACAACTGAAATGGCTAAAAAAGACGGTTGATATGTTTGAAAATGATGAGGACATCGATCATGTTTTTGTCACCCAGCACACCCCGACTTTCCCTAATAGCGCTCATACTAAGGATGACATGTGGTACAGTGGGAATAATGGCCCCAGACCAACCATTGCCGGCAAGCCCGTTAAAAAAGGAATTATTGAACGAAGGGACGAATATTTAGACATTCTGGTCAATCATAGCACCAAAGTCGTGGCCATGCTTACCGGAGACGAACACAATTACAACAAAGTAAAAATAACTCCCGACGTAAATATCTACCCTAATATTTACCCGTACCCTAAGTTAGAACGCAAGCGCACCATTTGGCAAATCAATAACGGCTCCGCCGGTGCCCCCTACTATGCCCAAGACAAGAACGTCCCTTGGACCAACGCAACGAGCAATTTTTCGACCCAATTTGCGTTGGTTTTAATCTATGTGGATGGTCAACATGTCTCAGCTAGGGTATTTAATCCGGATACTTTAGAATTAATGGATGAGTGGACCCTAAAATAGTCAAAAAGCCAAAGTCATCAAAATACTCGACAAATTACTGATCAAAAGCTTCCTACCGCCCTTTTTGGTTGCGCTGGGCATTGCTTTATTTGTCTTGACCATGCAGTTTTTGTGGCTCTATGTGGATGATATTATGGGCAAGGGCATTAGTGTTTGGGTGTTGATTGAGTTTATTTTCTATCTATCGATTTCTTTAGTCCCGATGGCGATGAGCATTGCGATGCTATTGGCTTCGGTAATGACGATGGGTAATTTTGCCGAAAGGTATGAATTGGCCGCCATGAAATCTTCGGGCATCTCTTTGGCCCGCATCATGCAACCGTTGACTATTTTGGCCATTGGAATGGCCGGTTTGTCATTTATCTTTTCCAACTATCTGATACCCGTCGCCAACCTAAAATTCAAGTCCAGACTCTATGACATCCGTACCCAAAAACCCGCTTTAAGCTTAGAAGAAAGTGTATTCAACTATGATTTTCAGGGATTTGTGATTCGAATTGGCAAAAAGAAGAAAGACAAGATCCACTTGGAAGATATTTTAATCATCAACCAAGGCAATCACTCCAGCGAAAACACGGAAATCATTGCTAAAACCGGTGAAATGTACACCACCAACGACAAAAAATACTTTGTCATGAAACTCCACGACGGGTGGCAGTATCAAGAACTCAACAAATACCAACACCCGAAAAAAAAATATCCATTAATCCGCACCAAGTTTGGAGAGTGGCAAAAAATATTTGACCTTTCGGAATTTCAAATGGAATCGACCGATGAGAATTTATTCAAATCTCACCAATCCATGCTTAATGTGCGACAATTGCTGATCGCCATTGACTCGCTAGAAGCCAAAAAAGTACAACGGGTAGCCAACTTATCCAAGGTCAGTGACTCTTTTTTTTCTTTTCCCAAATCTTCAGAACAAAAGCCCCAAGCGACCAAAGCAAAAGGAAAAAAACAACTAAAGTCACCGCAAAAGTCATCCAAGAAAAACGCCCCTGTCTTAAAAGAAAAAACCGGCGCTCAAAAACTCTTGGAAAAGCGTCGAAAGCAGCAAGGAATTAACGAGAAAGCGAAAATCCAACAAATTCCTTTTAAACTCGATACCATCAAGCATCTTATCCAAACCTTTCCCGAATCACAAAGATATACCATCTTATCGAAGGCCAAAAGCTCCCTTGGAAGAATCCAAAGCAGTGCCAACCGTGCCGCTTCCATGCAAGAAGGAATTGACAAAAAATTGCGTTTATTTTGGTTTGAAATGTTAAGTAAATTCAATATTGCCATCGCTTGTATTGTCTTTTTGTTTATTGGGGCACCGATGGGCGCCATTATCCGCAAGGGAGGATTTGGCTATCCCCTACTCGTGGCCATCGCCTTTTTCATTGTTTTTATTATGATTACGATGGTCGGCAAAAAAATGAATACCGAGCAAAAAATGAATGTGTGGTTAGCATCATTTTTGTCATCTTTGGTTTTATTACCGGTTGGGTTTTATCTTACCCGTCAAGCCATGAGGGATGCCAAAGTTTTTGAGCTACGCAATGTCAAAAATTTCTTTGCCAGAATCACCAATCGTCAATGACCCAAAAAAATAGAAAAAAAGCGGCCTTCTTAGGTCAAACTATTCGGGAGAATCGTGTTTACTTTTCTACCTATTTTATCCTTTTGACCGTAGGTGTCTTCCTGCTGTCACGCATTCCGCAAGGCGATGAAGACCTTTTTTTTGTTCAATTTCGCGGAAGCATCTGGGATGACATATTCAAATGGGCCACCAAATTAGCCGAACCGTACTTCATCTCCGCAGCCCTTATTTTTTTGCTTTTTATTAACTTCAGAAAAGCGACAAGTTTATTAGTCACCGTACTCATCGTGCTAGCTACCGCAGGACTGACTAAACTGCTATTTCGGCATAATCGACCGGTGCTCTACTTTGACAAACTAAATCGGCTCCATGAATTGACTCCTGTGCAGGGCATTCAATTGCTCACCGGTGACACGAGTTTTCCTTCCGGTCACACCATGGCGGCTTTTGCTTTTTTCACCTTACTCGCTTTGCAGACAAAATCCAAAGGCCTGACGGCAGCTCTATACATCTTATTAGCAGCTTCTGTTGGCCTTTCCAGAATCTATCTAGGTCAGCATTTTTTAAAAGACGTTGTAGCCGGAAGCATTATTGGTGTGCTCATCGCTCTAATTACCTACTTGCTCTTTGAACGCCTAGCCGACAGACCAAAATGGAATCGGAATCTAATATCCGCTTTCAAAAGAAAACAAGCCTAATTAACTGACAGTCAACTAATTAAACCATGAAAGACAAAAAACTAAACCCTTTAAGCCCTGCAGAATTTTTCGTCATCATCCAAAAAGGTACCGAACGCCCTTTTACCGGGGAGTACGACAAGCATTTTCAAAAAGGCACCTACCTTTGCCGACAATGTGATGCCCCACTCTATCGCAGTGATTCAAAATTTGACTCCGGATGCGGTTGGCCTTCTTTTGACGACGAAATCGAAGGAGCGGTGACCCATGTACTTGATGCCGACGGGCGGCGTACCGAAATTATCTGTGCCAACTGTGGCGGGCATCTCGGGCATGTATTCAAGGGAGAGCAGCTTACGCAAAAAAATACCCGTCACTGTGTGAATTCGCTTTCGCTAAAATTCGTGCCGGAGGAAATGGACTAAAACCATAGGCGGTCTAACGCTGCAGCGGTTTGATGGGTTTGCGGATTGACGGGTTAGCGAAACTCTGCTCAACAACAAGAATGATTGCCACCTTTATTCCGGCTTTCTTGGATCGGCGGACAAGGCACGGTGGCGTAAGAACAATAGACACAACAATCACCGGGTTTGGGTTTAAGTCTGGCTTTGCAAGCTTCACTTTGATAGAAGAATTGGCATGATTCGGTATCCATTTGTTCTTCTTTTTGGTGTCCGATATCTATTGCGTATTTTAGCAAATGCTAAAGTATTGGTTTGTCCGTTCAAAGACACAAGCCATTTGCAAGATAAAAACGTGTGTATAACTTATTGCACCTTTTTCAAGATTTCGGTCAATTCAAGATCCATAGGAGTGACATCTTTGTAACCCGCAACGTAGTGGCGGGATAAAAGCATCCCCCAACTGCAAGTCATAGCAAGCTATGTTGGAAAAACCAACGCAGAGTAAGGTAAAATTTGAAATATCTATAACTGTTATTGTCTAAAAATTAGCTTCAAATTTTTTCTTAATCAAGGCGGATTTTGGAGGCATAGCAGGTTATGACGACTGTAGTGTCCCCAAAAAATCGGACAATTGGTTAAGACAAAAAAACCCTACTTTTCTCCGAAGTAACCAACTTTCGTCCTATACCTATACACAAAGAAGCCAAAACCCTACCTAAAACCAATAATTCACAGCCTTTCCAAAAACTGCATCACATCCACGCCATCCGCATAATCCATTAAGCCGGGGGTCTGTGTTTTTCCGAAAGGAACCAAAGGCAGGTTATCGGGAGCGGAAGTCGCCACGACACATTGTATTTCATTTTCTTTTTGCGCAAGCTCCTGATACAACTGGGTCAAATCACCATAATAACCATAGTGCAGGGTGCTTATCCGCGAAGACAAGGAGGCCGCTTCATGAAGAATAATACAACCGTTATTCATATAAAACTCCTTATTCATGATGTACAAGGTAAAGGCATAATCAAAATTATTCTTGTACTTATCATTAAGAATAATTTCTTTGTACTTGTGCAACTCTTCCAGAAGTGGCTGAAAATCATAGGATTGCGGAACATATATCTTTGAAACATTCCGGCAGCCTAATCCAAAATACGAAAATATATCTTGCCCTAAGGCATATAACTCTTCTCTAGATTCTTGACCGGTCAAAATGGCCACAGAATTTCGGTTGTGTCGAATAATATGCGGATACTGCCCAAAATAAGTCTCAAAATATCTCGCTGTATTGTCGCTGCCCGTAGCGATTACCGCATCAAAATCTTCCAATTTTTCGACCAATCGAATATAGGTTTTCGTCTTAGGGTTGATTTGGGCCAAGACATCCACCATCCATTTCATCAACGCCGTATCCTTGTCAGAAAGCTTTACTTTAGCAATGTGTCCGGATAGAAATACCGCCAACAAATCATGGAACCCAACCAAAGGAATATTCCCGGCGACAATCAAACCGACCGCCCTAGGCCGGATATTTTCCAGGTCATAATGACGTACCCATTTCCGCAAGGCATCTTCCTGCAAAAACTCCTGTCGTATGGCTTCCACAGATGCGTATGAATTTCTTGGAACAAACCATCGGTTTTCCACAAAAGCCTGCTGTACCGCGCGGTCTAAGGATTCGGGATTACTATCCAACAACACTCCTAACCGGACTAATGCTTCGATTCTTTCTTCTAATTTCATGGATTTAATTTCTTCCGTGTGGTTATTCTTCTCCCAGCACATCTTTACGATGAGACAAATAATGATCCCACTTATCTAATACTTGCGCAAAATCATCCGGCAAATCCGAGTCAAAGTGCATGTGCTCTCCGGTCACGGGATGCTCAAACCCCAAAGTCTTGGCGTGCAAAGCTTGGCGCGACATCAGTTTAAAACAATTTTCAACAAACTGCTTGTATCGGGTAAACACCGTTCCTTTTCTAATCCTATCACCTCCATATTTGCTATCACTAAATAAGGGATGCCCCAAACTCTTCATGTGCACACGAATCTGGTGCGTGCGTCCTGTCTCCAACTGGCATTCTACCAAAGTGACATAATAAAAACGCTTGATAACCTTGTAATGCGTAACGGCCCACTTGCCCTGATACTCTTCTTCTACGACGATGCGCTCCGTTCTATTCTTCGGATTCCGCCCGATAAAACTTTCGATAGTGCCGGCGTCATCCTCTACATCTCCCCAAACCAACGCGTAATACTTTCGCTCGATACTATGATCCACAAATTGCTTGGACAGGTGAGTCATGGCCTGCTCCGTCTTGGCAATCACCAGCAAGCCCGAAGTTTGCTTGTCAATACGATGCACCAATCCCGGCCGATCCGCGTCATTGCCATATTTGACGGGTAATTCTTTATCTCTAAAATAACCGGCCAAGGCATTCACTAAGGTACCGCTCGGGTTGCCAATACCGGGATGAACCACCATACCCGCTTCTTTATTGACGACCATCACGTCTTCGTCTTCATAGATGATTTGGATGGGGATATCTTCCGGCGAGACGGTATAATCGGGATTTAGCGGTTTCATCAGTGCCATGACAATTTTATCATTTGGTCTGACTTTGTAATTGACCGGCACGGTGGCATCATTGACGCTAATCAGGGCATCCCGGATGGCACGTTGGATCTTATTGCGAGAGATATTAGTTGTCCTTTCTTGGATAAACTTATCAATTCTAACGGGTGTCTGCTTTGGATCTACAATAAAAACCCTTTCGGAAATCCAATCGTGCGGCTGTTCATCTTTTTTCATTTCCTTCTATATAGGTGTAAAATTCGTTTTTTGGGGGACATTTTGGTCATTCCTTGCGGAAAAAGTGTCTTAACCAAAACAAAGCTACAAAATTACGGGATAAAATCTAATGTTTACGGTTATCTTTGATGATGAAATCAAGATGGAAAGTTGAATCCGCTCCAAAAAGTCATTTCTGATAACCGATAATGGTTTAATTACCAAAAAACAACAAATAACGGCTCTCCTTCAATCACCTTTGGGACACAAACAGAATAAATGTACTTAGTTAGATGAGATTATTTTGGGATTAGACAAGGCGGGAAGAGCGATGGTAGCCCGGCTACCAGAGTGATGAGCAACGCAGAATAATCACAAAAGAAACCACATAAAAAGTACATTTATTTGGGGCGTGTTCCTTAACCATAAAAATAAATAAATGAGTGACAAGACCTATTTTGACCCAAAAGATTTGAAAAAGTTTGGAGACATTACCGAATTTCAAGAAAAAATGGGACAAAAATTTTTTACTTGGTACAATGAAGTATTCAAAGAAGGAGCCTTGACGGTTCGCGAAAAAAATCTAATTGCCTTGGCCGTCGCCCATGTTGTCCAATGCCCCTATTGCATTGATGCTTATACGACTGCCTCCATGCAAAGTGGGTGCGACGAAGAACAAATGATGGAAGCCGTTCACGTCGGTGCCGCCATCAAAGGTGGAGCAACGCTGGCTTTTAGCGTCCAAATGATGAATCATGTCAAAAAAATGAGCTGATTTATTTGTAACTATTTAGGTACCCGCAGGTTTTTGCCATAAAATGCCCTTTTTGCGCCTGCCTGCCCCTGCAGGCCTGTTTTCGCCCATTTTTTCTCACGTAGTCTAGCTACGCATCAAAAAAATGGGCAGCAACATACACAAAAATGACTATTTTCTGCCTAAAAACAGAGGCATCTAAACAGTTACTTTTTTTAGGAGTTTATGCTTATTCAAGCACTACTTTAAACAAGTGAATGGATAGTCTTCCTAAACAGTCATCATAATCAATATTAAAACCATTCAACCATAAACATGGGTATAAAACAACGTTCCAAATCACTGCTTTCGCAAAAATCCGAACTGGCCGATCCGCAGTTTCAGTTACAAGTCATCAATGGGCAGGACTCCAAAAAGGACTTTACTAAATTTGAAGACAACTTGGCCCAATCAGGTCATTATCCACTGACTGTCAGCAAGTTAGAAATATTCCAGATAAACCTTGGCAAAATGTGTAACCAATCCTGCGCCCATTGCCATGTGGATGCCGGACCGGATCGCAAAGAGATTATGACGCGGGAGAACTTGGAGATTTGTTTAGATATTTTGCGCAAGCATCCCCAAATACATACCGTCGATTTAACGGGGGGTGCGCCGGAGATGAACCCTCACTTTTCATGGTTTGTGGAAAGCTGTGCCGAAATGGGCAAAAAAATAATGGTGCGTAGTAATTTGACCATCATTGTCTCTAATCCCAAATATCATTACTTACCGGAATTCTTTGCCAAACACCGGGTAGAAGTCATTTCGTCCTTGCCTTTTTATAGTGCCAAACGCACGGACAAACAGCGGGGCGAAGGTGTCTTTGAAGATTCTATCAGAGCCATTGAGTTACTCAACAACCAAGGCTATGGACAAAAAGATAGCGGGTTGATGCTCCACTTAGTCTATAATCCATCCGGAGCTTTTTTGCCGGGCAATCAATTATCTCTGGAAGCCGAATTTAAGCGCCAATTGGCCAGAAGGCACGACATTGTTTTTAATAACTTGCTGGCCATTACGAATCTTCCGATTAATCGTTTTTTGGACTATTTGGTGGCTAATGATAATTATGAATTTTATATGGAGCAACTACTTGATGCCTACAATCCCGCCACCATAGATGGGCTTATGTGCCGCAACACCATTTCGGTCAGTTGGGATGGATTTTTATACGATTGTGACTTTAATCAAATGCTGGACCTTAAAACAGCCTGCACATCTCAACATATCCGCGATTTTGACGTAAGGTCACTGGAAGAGCGAGCCGTTGTACTTGGCCAGCATTGTTATGGATGTACGGCGGGAGCAGGCTCCAGTTGTGGAGGAACCATTACTTGAGCGCTATGTGACACCTATTACAGATACCCGAAAGCCGAAAACCTTACCTTTGCGGACGATATACAAAACAGAGTGAGATTTTAGACCATTCTGCCAATAAACATTATAACCGGAGACAATTTGTTTGTTTCCCAAAACCATAAAAAAATGGCATTATTCGATGAGAAAATCACCCAGCAATTAACAGAGTTAATTGGTGATTTACCAAAAAAATTAATCATCCAATATTTTAGACAAAAAGATTGTGCTTCTTGTGATGATACACAAGCCTTTGTCTCAGAAATAGCAGAGATGAATCCTAATATCTCCGTAGTAGTCAATGACTTAGATGAGTCGCCGGAGACTTTTCAGAAATTTGACATTGAGCGGACTCCGGCCATTGCCATGGTTGCGGAAGATGGAACGGATTACGGTATTCGTTTCTTTGGGATTCCTGCCGGCTATGAAATCAATTCCTTTGTCGCTTCTATCAGAGAAGTAGGCGGGATGGATGAGCCGTTACCCGAAGACATCCTAAAGCGCATCAAAGCCATTGACAAGGATGTCCACATCAAAGTATTTGTGACACCGACCTGTCCTTATTGTCCGGGTCCCGTTATTTTGGGTCACAAATTAGCCTTATTGAACAAGCACATCAAAGCAGATATGGTGGAAGCAACTACCTTTCCGGAGCTTTCGCAAAAATATGCTGTGCGGGGAGTACCCAAGATTGTCATCAATGAAACCAACGAATTTGTTGGTTCTCAGCCCATTGCGAAATTCTTGGAAGTCATTGAAAGTTTATAAACGCCCTATTGGGTAGATTTCGGTATTCCGGTTGGGATGTACGGTCGTGCATCCCAACCGAAGTCCGGATTATTTTTTCCATTTAATATTACAGCCCATACTCGGCCATTGATCGGCAGGTGCCTTTTTGTGCTGCAACAAAGCATCCAAGGCTTCTCTTAAATCTTTTCCGGTAACGGGATGACCATTGCCGGGTGTAGCATTGTCCATTCGCCCGCGATAATACAATCGGACATCCCCGTCAAATACATAAAAATCAGGCGTGCAAGCCGCATCATAGGCTTTCGCAATGTCTTGTGACTCATCATAAAGATAGGGAAAAGTAAAGCCTTCTTTTTGCGCAAGCGCTTTCATCAAATCCGACGAATCTTGCGGATAATTTTCGACATCATTGGCACTAATCGCCACAAAACCAATACCTTTTTCTTGATATTCTTTGGCGAGCTTTAACAGCTCGGGTAAGACCAAAATGACATAAGGACAGTGATTACAAATAAACATCACCACGGTACCCGAAGGTCGGACGACATCATTCAAAGACACCATCTTCCCCGAAATCGTATCCGGTAAGGAAAAATCAGGTGCCGGAGTGCCTAAAGGCAGCATATTGGACAAAGTTTCTGACATGTTTTTTTATTTTGTAACAGTTTAGGTAAGTGGACAAAAACAAATTCGGCATTTTATGATCAAAATTTGCGAATACCTGAATAGTTACGACTACATGATACTCCATTTTGATTAGAATTAGCACCAAGATTTCTATGCTAACGCATGAGTACGTCCACCTACTTACAACCTACTTCAAAACAATATTGTTTTTAAAACTTTGGCTTTTTTCGGCAGAGATGCTCCGGCTACTGCCCCAAAAACAAGGCATTGGCGACCAGCAGCTTCCCTTCTTCCCAAAAACCCCGAAAGAGGGGATCTGCCACCAAATATATCACATGTCCATCCCCTAGCCGGCGTTGCCCAAACAGCATATTCTCCCCAAAATGGGATAAAAATCGTTGCCCGAAAAAGCCCACCACCTTGGGATTGCCGGAGGTGTATCCGACATTCATCCCGGTGGTCATCAAGAAAAAGGACAAATCATCATTCTTCATAAAATAGCTACGCTTACCATATCCATAAGCCAACGGATGGGTGTTGTCTAAAAGCACTTCGACCAGACCACCGGGCACAGAGGAAGAAATATTTGCCCGGAGTCGCTCGGACATCAATAGGGACTTGGTCGAAATAACCGCCGACGCGTGTTCCGTGCTCCGAATCAAATTAAAGTCATCATCATCTATAGCCAAACATGCCTGCCCCATCAAAATAAGCTTCCCTCCCTTTTTAACCCAGCCCTTAATAAGGTTTTTTGTCCCATATTTTTGAAAGTGATAATCCCCGTCGGCCAATACAATCGTATTAAAATCCCAAATACGACCACCTTCCAATTGCTCCATAGACAGTGCCACAAAAGGAAGCTCCAAATCAACATCCATAAAATGCCACATCTCACCGTATTGATAAGCATTCACGCCTTTGCCATAAACCATTGCCACTTTGGGTGTCTTGATTAGTTTCATAGACCAAGAGCCTAAGTCCGGCCCATTATCGGAATATCCCGTCTTCATAGCGTCTATAGACACCAGGTGATCCTTGGCAGCTTGACGCAAAATGGCTTCTAACTTATTGATTTTAAAACGATTATCAGCTTCCGCAATCATTAGACTGCCCCGTCTATAAGTTTTACCATGAAATGAAAAAGGCTTTGTGGCCCGTCGCACTCTCACTCCTTCTTGAAGCAATCGCACCAAAAAGGCAGCACTATTGACACCTTGCCACGGGGCCACCCAAGCGTAATGCCCTTGGCCGTTTATCCCAAAAGTAGGGACTATTTTTGCGAAAGCAGTTAACCCCGGAATCCCTTCCTTGACGGCATAGGCTTCCAATCCATAGGCATAAGGTAGAGACCAAGCCGTCACATCATAAGTCAAAGAATCTTCCAAGTAAGAATTGGGCTCCAACAAAACACTCGCTAATACCCCCATCGGTTGCTTAGCCGGAATCACTAAGTCATCTTTTCCAATATCAAACATCGTCTCTTCTCGAAATTGATAACTGTAAGCTTTAAGATTTTTGGACTTCTTTACAGAAAAATATTTGATTCGATGCCGGTCGAGCAATTCGACAAATTGACGTAGCCGATAGGGATTATCGCCCCTTTTGATGACAAATGCCTGATAACCACTAAGACTCTTTTTTTGGCTATTCTCAAAATAAGTCTGAAAAGCTTTGACTAACTCCTGACGACTTTGGGCGGCAGTCCGTATCGTCGAGATGGAAGCGACCACAAAATGATCTATCCGCTCACGTATGGTCAAAGTATCTCCAATATCTAACTGTATGGCTCTTCCTGCGACCCCATGACCGGCCTGTTCATAAGTCATACCTATCGCTCCATTAAACAACGGATAAGTATCACCATATCCCGGATAAAACAAGTCAAAAGTCTCTTTGGTAAAATACAACCAACCCCGCTCGTCAAAGGCATGGGCATTAGCCAAACCTATTTTTTTCTGAAATTCACTCTGAAAAACAGACAAATATTCATGAAAGGGATGGGCCGCCGGAGCAAAATAAAAACTATTGTTTGGATATTGTTCGTGCATATCCGGGACGACATGGGGCATCCACGATTGATAAGTCTCCAACAATGCTTTTGTCTCCTTCTGAGTCGCCCACGCCCAATCTCGATTCAAATCAAAATAATAATGATTGGACCGACCCGTTGGCCATGGCTCCCTGTGCTCTCGACTTTGCGAATTAGGCATCAACACTTGGTGCGCGACGCTCCTATTCCAATTGACATATCGATCAAAGCCATCAGGATTGGCGCAAGGATTGAGAATCACCACCACATCTTCTAACCAAGGAGCCTTGGTCGTCGCCAACTCAAAAAGTACTTCCATGGCACTTTCCGTCGCTGCGGCTTCATTACCATGCACGCCAAAATTAACCCAAACAATGGCCTTATCCAGTTTTTTATCTGTTTTTCCTGCGAGCAATCCGGTCTTTTTGAGATTATTCAACCGAATCTGCTCCAACTGACTCATATTTTTTTCGGAAGAAATAATGGCGATACCGAGTTGTCTTTTTTCGGTAGAAAACCCATAAGGGCGATACTCCACACGCGGGCTCCGACGGGCAATCTGCTCAAAATAATTGACAACCAAGTGATAAGGCGTAAATTCCTTCCCGTAATCGGTCACCAAAAAGTCATCAGGAGACTCTATATCCGCTTGCGCAAAAACGAGTCCTGATGCAAAAATAAAAAAGGCAGTTAGTATGTTTTGCATAAAAAATGGGCTTTGGGTTAGGTAGTAATTGAATGCTGCTCAGACCAAACCTTTGAACCCGAGTTCGACGAAATCTTTAATCGAGCTCAGGTTTTAAAAAACTTGCTCTACAATCTGTTGAATGATTGCAGAATCTCCCATAGTGTAATAGTGTATTCCGGGCACTCCGGCCGCTTTCAATTCCTTCGATTGCATCACGGCCCACTCTATGCCTACCCGGGTTCGAGCGGTTGCATCCTTGGCAGCCAGCAAGGCTTTGACCAAATCTTCCGGAAAGTTAACATAAAATTTCCTAGGAATTGAATTTAATTGATATTTTTTTGTTACCGGTTTTAATCCGGGTACTATGGGCACCTGTATGCCGGCTGCCCGACATTTTTTGACAAACTCAAAGAAATTTTTATTATCGAAGAATAACTGCGTCACGATATAATTAGCGCCGGCATCGACCTTTCTTTTTAGATTGATGATATCCGCTTCCATATTGGGCGACTCAAAATGCTTTTCGGGGTAGCCGGCCACGCCAATACAAAAATCGGTATTCGCTCCATTGATGACATGCTCATCCATATACTTTCCGTGATTCATATCCACAATCTGCTTCACGAGATCGATGGCATATTCATGACCGTTTTCTTCCGGTACAAACTTTCCTTCAAAGGCCCTGGCATCTCCGCGCAAAGCCAGTACATTGTTGATATTCAAGAAATTAAGGTCAATCAAAGCATTTTCCGTCTCTTCCTTCGTAAATCCACCACATAGTAGATGGGGCACGGCATCCACACCATATCTCATCGAAATCGCCGAACAAATTCCTATTGTCCCCGGACGCTTGCGAATAGCCACCTTCTCAAAGTGCCCCGAAGGCATACTCTTATAAATAAACTCTTCTCGATGATAGGTAACATCTACAAATGGCGGCTTAAACTCCATCAAAGGATCTAGAGCATCAAATATCTGATGTATCGTTCCCCCCTTTAGCGGCGGCAATATCTCAAAAGACACTAAGGTTTGACCATTTGCTTTTTCGTAATACTCTGTTACTTTCATTTATTGCGTATTAGTTGAATGTAGATTGAATATTGTATAATTCATTAAATAACTCCTAACTCTCGACCTACTTTCGTAAAGGCGGCTATGGCCTTTTTCAAATCCGGACGGCTATGAGCGGCAGAAATTTGAACTCTTATTCTTGCCTTTTCTTTGGGTACCACCGGATAGAAGAAGCCTATCACATAGATGCCTTCATCGAGTAAAAGGTTGGAGAATTTTTGCGCAAGCTTGGCATCATACAACATAATCGGCACTATGGGATGGGTGCCGGGAATAATGTCAAAACCTGCTTTTTCCATCTCCTTGCGGAAAAATTTTGTATTCTTAGCCAATTTGTCCCGCAACTTGGTGGTCTCATTCAGCATGTCTAACACCGCAATCGAAGCACCCACCACAGACGGGGCTAAGGTGTTAGAAAACAAATAAGGTCTTGACCGCTGTCTCAAAATCTCCACAATCTCCTTTTTGGCCGCCGTAAATCCACCGGATGCGCCCCCCAAAGCCTTTCCAAATGTGCCTACAATAATATCCACACGCCCCATCGCATTACAATGCTCTGCAGAACCACGCCCGGTCGGCCCCGTAAAGCCGGTAGCATGGCTATCGTCCACCATCACCAACGCCCCGTATTTGTCCGCAAGGTCACAAATCTTATCAATCTGTGCAATCGTCCCATCCATAGAAAACACCCCGTCAGTGGCAATCATTATCCGTCTGGCCCCGGCTTCCTTCGCTTCTTTTAATTTTACTTCCAAATCAGCCATATCATTGGTGGCATAACGATAACGCACTGCTTTGCAAAGCCGAATACCATCAATAATAGAAGCATGATTCAATGAATCAGAAATAATGGCATCTTCCTTACCCAAAAGTGGCTCGAAAAGTCCACCATTTGCATCAAAAGCAGCCGCATACAAGATGGCATCTTCCATACCTACAAAATCCGCAATCTTTTCTTCTAATTCTTTGTGGATATCCTGTGTGCCACAAATAAAACGCACCGAAGACAGCCCAAAACCATGCGTATCAATCGCCTTTTTAGCTGCTCTGATGACTTTTCTATTCGACGAAAGTCCCAGATAGTTATTGGCACAAAAATTAAGGACTTCTTGCCCATCCGACACCCGAATAGTCGCTCCTTGCGGAGTCACAATGATGCGTTCGTCTTTGAAGAGTCCGGCTTCTCGAATATCAGCGATTTCTTTGGTTAATTGGTTTTTTATTGCTCCGTACATGATTAGTTTATTTAGCTTTCGCAAAAAGAGATACGAAAGTACGGAGAATTTGAGAAATGATGGCTAAAAATGCATAGATTTACCTAAATCTTGCTCTAACAAAAGTACCTTGCACCTTGACTGTCCGGACAACTCCCACCGGAATCGGGCAAATCCGCTCATCAAACCCATGCCTAAGTGCCGAAATTTACCGCAATACCACCACCTTCTGCCAATTCAGCACCTGAAGTTGATTCTGAATTTGAACATAATAAATGCCTTCCGGCAAAACAGACACGTCTATTGCTTTGGACAAATCATTGATTATCAGCACATTATTGCCAAAGGAATCATAAACAACCGCTTGCACATTTCCCGCAAGGTGATGCTGGATAAATAGTTGTTTGTTAGCAGGATTAGGATAAAGCCGAATGCTTTTCTCCTTTCCTTCATAATACGTACTGATGACATGAGACCATTCTTCTTTGCCGTCGTAATCGACCTGCTTTAAACGATAATAATTAATCCCTTCATAAGGTAATTCATCGACAAAGCTGTAATCCTGCAATTCTTCTGTCGTCCCATGACCATCCACCCAAGCTATTTCTTGCCAATCTCGACCATTATGACTTTTTTCGACAAATTGTCCATCGTTATTTTTTTCGGAAGAAGTCTCCCACTCCAAATAGACCGTACCATGAGTTATGCGACTTGAAAAATAGGTCAACCCAATAGGCAAGGTGGCGCAGTGACTCTGTAAGACGGTTAAATATTGACATGGAGAATTCAATTTGTTACTGCCCACTATGTACCCCGTCGCCAAACTATCATTCAGAATATGACAAACCGCATCACAATCTCCCAACTCTCCATTTTCTGAAATATAAAGGTCGCCATTGATGCTTGTTACATTTTCAAGGCCGGTTAAATTGGTCAATAGCGGATTATTTGAAATATTTAATACATTATTTCCTACCGTAGATAAAGAGGATAAGGCGGATATATCCGTAATAACGGGCTCTTCTCGGACATTTAAAAAGCCGCCAATGGTTTGCAAATTATCTAAGCCTGAAAGCGTCGTCAAATGATTACGCTTAATGGTCACATCTGAACCTGCCGCCGTAATATTACTAAGTGGCGTCATACTACCTAGTTTTGGATTATCCGTAATTTTTATTCGACCGGTCAAACTTCCGGAGAGCGTACCCATTCCCGAAAGACTCTCCAAGTTATCATTTAATCGAATGGTAATACTACTCCCCACAGAAGTCAAGGCGTCCAATCCGGCGAGCGTCTTAAAATCAGTATGATCATTTTCATTAATAAATAAGTCTGTCCCAACAGATTGAATATGATTCAGTCCTTGCAGAGAAGGCAATTGAGAACAACTTCTAATCGTCAAACTACCGGTGATGGTGTCTAATTTACTCAAACCTGCCAAGGAGGTGATGTCAGCGGTATAGTTGCCATTGACCACGTCCGAGCTATCATTAATCACTAAGTCACCATTTATCTTGGTGCAATTTGGATAAGCTGTCTGAAAATCCGTAACACTTTGTTGCGAAAAAATTTCCACTCCACCGGAAGGGCATTGTGCCTGAAGACGGATAGAGCCAAAAAATATAGACAACAAAAAGAAGAATGGAAAGACTTTTAAAAAGCTTTTCATGGGAATGAAATTTAATTATAAAATAGTCAAAAACCTGTACGTCTAAAACGACAGAGAGTTCAAATTAATCCGTTTTTCCGGATATAAAAAAAGCGAGGAATTTTATTACTAAAAAGTAACTGTTTAGTTACCTAAAAAACACCTTCCTATAGAAAGGCACTTAATTTAGTGAGATTATTTTAAAACTAAAGAAGGACAAAGGCACAGCGATGATTTAACCACCCAAAATAAAAAACCTTGACCCGGCAACTACAAAAAAATGGGGAAACACCTAACAGACTCAATATCATTACCATACACATAAGGTAGAAGAGCAATAACACAAATCCGGCAAAATATTAAAAACGAGTGGCACGCCTTAGTTTACTCTCAAAGTATCTAAGAGACACAAAGTTAAGCATTTAGCAAGAGAAAAGGGCCAAAAATCTCAAAATACAAGAAACATGTTAAGGAATACTTATAAAAAAACGCCATATTAAAAATATGTCCACTTGTTTAGGCGTAAAAGGTTTAGCTTGTCTGCTGTTGGCAGGGGGCAAATACAGGCAAGGGGCAAAGGTTTGTAAATTTTGACTTCTGTCTATTTTCCTTAATATTTGGATTCTGTTAGATTCGTGGAGAAGGAATTTAAGATTTAAGATATACGAAATAAGATTTTTGAAGGGCTGCCGCAGCGACATGCAAAACAAAGATTTTGTGGGATACTAACTTCTTAAATCTATTAGGAGTTAAGATTTATAGTTCCCCCACTCAAGATTTATGATTTTTCGGACCGTTAGAAAATTGATTAAGCTTCTCGCTTTTTCACTAATCTAACATTGGGGAACTATAAAAGAAAATTTAGGCTTAGGGAGACACCCAATAAATGCCCCAACCAATGCTACAGAATAACCTGATTTAATTCCTTTGTCAGTTCTGTGATGGCCTTATTGATATTTTGTTGAGTTTTTAATAATTTCAGCATATCATCGATGTCATCTTGTGGCATTTTTTTTATTCGTTCAGTATTTTGTTGGGCTATTTTTTTTAGCCAAGCCAATTTTAATTTTTTGACTTCCCGAATGGCATCGCGACGAAAATTTTCTTCCGGAATAGGCTGCGAACGAAGCGGCATATCTTTTTTAGTTATCCAATTTGGGCTCATTTCATATTTAGAAATGACTAATTCTTGGGCAATTTCCCGAAAGGCGTCATTTTCATGAATGGAATAGGTTTTATAATTCACCGGCTTGGATTGCTCCACTAACTGCCGGCACAAAACCACCATAGCTCGATAGTCTTCATGTTCAAAGCCGTCAAAAGTCTCTCCAATCTCGGATACGACATAAGCCGCCACAGTCATATCTTCCGTCAACATTTTTTTGTCACCATGCTGGACAAGCACGCGCACAATCTCCCTTTCTCGAAAATAGGAGGGCTTTGATTCTGTTTTTTTTGCGGAAGCAAATTCGCTATACAACTCGTCCGGTGGCGGCTGTTCTCCATCACCTAAAAAAGGAGGGGGCTCTTGCGGGAAAGAGGCATCTGTAGCTGCTTTTCGTTCCTTCTCACGTTGTTGACGATTAATTTCCTTTTGCCGATTAAAAACTTGAGCCTTAACGACTTTATTCGTTTCTCCAATTAAGATGGCTTCGTCAATTTGTAGTTTTTGGGCACATTCCTTGATGTACAGGTTTCTTTTTAGCGGATCGGGTATTCGGCCAATGGAGCTGATAATATCCTTTATCATGGCCGTCTTTTTTACGGGATCATCCGCATCTTTTTCCAGTAATCTAAGCTTAAAGAAGATAAAATCATCGGAATTTTCTGCCAGATAAGTACGAAAAACCGTCGCTCCTACTTGTTTAATAAAGGAATCGGGGTCTTGCCCTTCGGGTAACATGACAATATTTACATTCAAATCTTGCTCCAACGCCAAGTCCAGTCCCCGCAAAGCCGCATTGACTCCGGCGGCATCCCCGTCATAAATGATTTTTAGGTTGGACGTATTCCTTTTAATTAACTGCAACTGCTCCACCGTCAATGAAGTCCCAGAAGAAGCGACCACGTTCTCAATGCCATTTTGATGCAAAGAAATCACATCCGTATAACCTTCGACCAAGAGGCATTCATCTTCTTTGCGAATGGACTTTTTGGCTTCATAAATCCCATAGACGATTTTACTTTTTATGTAAATCTCCGTCTCCGGGGAATTGATGTATTTTGGGGCTTTTTTGTGGTTACCCATTATCCTTCCGGCAAAAGCAATGACTTTTCCGGACACACTTTTAATCGGAAACATCACGCGATTACGGAAAAAATCCATCCCGGACGACTTGGAAACCAGACCGAGCTTTTTCAAGGATTCTTCTTTAAACCCATGATTTAGAGCCGCTTGCAAAAGCCCATCCTTCGTATATGGCGTATATCCCAGCCCAAATTTTTTGATGGTATCTTCCCTAAATCCCCTTTCTTTGAAGTAGGGCAAGGCAATTTTTCGACCTTCGTCAGTCTCATGTAATTGCTTCACAAAATAGTCCTGGGCAAAGCTATTAATGATGTAAAGACTTTCTTCTTCCTTGTATTTTTGCTGCTGCTCGTCAGAATAGACGGTTTTTTCGAGGGTGATTCCATATTTATTGGCCAACCATTCGATGGCTTCAATAAACGTAAACTTCTCATGTTCTCTCAAAAACTTAACCGGATCTCCCCCATTACCACATCCAAAGCATTTGTACATATTCAAGGAGGGAGTGACGGTAAAGGAAGGGGTCTTTTCGTTATGAAAAGGGCACAAACCTTTAAGCCTAGGCCCGGACTTCTTGAGTTGTACGAACTCCCCGACAACGTCTTCAATCTGCGCAGTCTCGAGTACTTGCTGTATGCTTTTCTTTGAAATGGACATGAAAGTGCTTATATTTCTACAAAGATAAGATTTTTTGGAAGTGTTTTCTTGAATACGCAATACAATCAGAACAAATAGGCAAATTACTGGAATCAATAGTCAAAAGAAAAAACCTTAGGCAAAGACCTGCATAACACATTACACCTTTTTCAAAATTTCGGTCAATTCCAGCTCCATAGGAGCGACATCTTTATAGCTCCATAGGAGCGACATCTTTGTAGCCGCAACGTAGTGGCGGGATAAAAGCATCCCCAAATTGCAAGTCATAGCAAGCTATGTCGGAAAAACCAACGCAGAGTAAGGGACACAATCAGAATAAATGTCCATAATTAGGCGAGATTATTTTGAGATTAGACAAGGCGGGAAGAGCGATGGTA